>NZ_RZPB01001000.1:0-1841 GCF_003998535.1 Mesorhizobium sp. M7A.F.Ca.AU.002.02.1.1
CGCTGGAGGAGCGCGGCTTGGCGCGGCGACTGGCCGAGCCGAACCTGATCGCCCGGTCCGGTCAGACGGCGAGCTTCCTCGCCGGCGGCGAGTTCCCGATCCCGGTCTCGGAGGACAACGGCAAGATCTCGGTCAGCTACAAGAAATACGGCGTCAGCCTGGATTTCACGCCGACGGTTCTGAAAGACGGGCTGGTCAGCCTTGATATCGCGCCGGAAGTCTCCTCGATCGATGCGTCGGCCTCCTACAATATCGGGACGATCTCGGTTCCTGGCTTCATCGTGCGCCGTGCCAGGACGTCAGTCGACCTGAAGAACGGCCAGAGCTTCATGATCGCTGGACTGCTGCAGTCGCAAAACGACATCACCACGTCGCGCATTCCGGGCCTCGGCAAGATGCCGGTGCTTGGGGCTCTGTTCTCGTCCAAATCCTATCAGCGGCGCGAGACCGACCTCGTCATCATCGTAACGCCCTATCTGGTCAAGCCGGTCGATCCGTCGAAGAAGCTCGTCGAGCCGACAGATGGCACGCAGCCGGCCAGCAATGCCGACTATTTTCTCAACAACACCGAGGAAGTGAAGGATTCCGATGCCGGTCGCACCGTGGCGCTGGCAGACGGCCGCGTCACTCAACCTGCAGCGGCCGCTTCGGCTGGGCATTTCCTCGACCTGCCGAAGGATTGAAGCCATGCGTCTGGTCTTTGGATCGAGCGTCGCCTTGCTGCTGGCCGGCTTTGCCGCTGGCTGCACCAGCGACGACTATGTGCGCAGCGAAGGGCCAACGGCCGGCGCCGGCAATGCGCAGGCCGCCAACACCGTCATGCAGATGGTCGATCCCTGGAAATACGGGGTCCAGAACACCAGGCTCCTGGTGCCGGCCCAACGAGGCAGTGCCGCGGCTGTCACACCCGATCAGGCGGCCGGTGCCAAGGCGTCGCAGTCGACCACAGGCAACTGATTCAACGGGCAACTGGTCAACGGGCGACCTGACAGGCTGACAGAATGGCAAACGGCATCAAGACCAGGAAGATCCTGCTCGTATCGACCGACAGGACGTTTGCGCAGGACACGCGCACCGCATTTTCCGCCTCCGAGATCATACAGCTCTCGACGGTGGAGAAGAACGTTACCGAGTTGCGCGGTGAGATCCAGGAAGCCGACTTCGGCGCCATCATCGTCGACATGGATGCGGCAAGGCTGGAGGAGGTCGAGTCGCTGCAGCGCATCATGCGTCGGCTGGAGGACAAGGTTCCGGTCGTCGTCGTCACCCAGGAGTTCAACGCGGCCGCGGTGCG
This sequence comes from Mesorhizobium sp. M7A.F.Ca.AU.002.02.1.1, assembly GCF_003998535.1. Lineage (NCBI taxonomy): Bacteria > Pseudomonadati > Pseudomonadota > Alphaproteobacteria > Hyphomicrobiales > Phyllobacteriaceae > Mesorhizobium > Mesorhizobium sp. M7A.F.Ca.AU.002.02.1.1. The sequence continues at coordinate 1,295 of NZ_RZPB01001000.1, forward strand.
TATTCTCGTGCAGCTCAAGGTCGCGGATTTCCTGGTCAAGCCGATCACCACGGCCGATCTGGTGCGCTCCGTGGTACGGGCGCTGCAAGGGCCCGGGCGCGAGGAAAACACCGAGTCGCAAATCTATACCTTCATGCCTGCGGCGGGCGGCGTCGGCACCACGACGCTGGCGCTGCAGACCGCCTTCCAGCTGCATCACTCGGTGACGCGCGGAGCCTCGACCTGCGTCGTCGATCTCAACTTCCAGCAGGGCGCCTGTGCCGAATATCTCGACCTCGAACCGCGTTTCGACATCACCGAGATCGAGAACCAGCCCGAGCGTCTCGACCGCCAACTGCTCGACGTGATGCTGTCCAAGCATGCCAGCGGGCTTTGCGTGCTGGCGGCACCGGCGCATCCAGCCGAGATGCGCTCGTTCAAGACCGATGTCGTGGTGCGCATGCTGGATCTCGTTTCGGCCTATTTCGACAATGTCGTCATCGACATGCCCCGCACCTGGTTTCCATGGACGGAGACCGTGCTGCTCGGTTCCAACAAGCTCTACATC
>NZ_RZPB01001001.1:0-1840 GCF_003998535.1 Mesorhizobium sp. M7A.F.Ca.AU.002.02.1.1
CTCGCCGCCCTGTCCACCCGCAGGATCAGCATGGATCGCCAACAGATCGCCGAGAGCGAGCTGCGCTTCCGCCGCGCCATGGAGGATTCAGCGATCGGTATCGTCGTTGTCGGTCTCGATGGGCGCATCCGCCAGACCAATCCGGCCTTCGCGGCCATGCTTGGCTACACAAGCGAAGAGATCGAGACGCTGACTTTCTTCCAGATCACGCATCCCGACGACCAGCAGATCGGGCGGGAGACGATGGACGATCTGAAGGCGGGCACGGTCAATTCCTTCCATTGCGAGAAGCGCTATCTCCGCAAGGACGGAACGCCCGTCTGGGCCCATCTTGCCGGTTCGGTCATTCGCGATGAGACCAGCGGCCGCCCGCTCTATCTCGTCTCGCAAATCGAGAACATCGACGCTCGCAAGCAGGCCGAGGCGCGCATTGCCGAAGCGGAAACGCGTTGGAATTTCGCGCTCGCCGGCGCCGGCCAGGGCGTCTGGGACCTCGACATGCGCAAGGGCGGCACGACCTATTCCTCGACCTGGGTCAAGATGCTGGGCTATGCGGATGGCGAGCTCGATGGCGACACCGACCGCTGGCTGACGATGATCCATCCTGATGATCGCGAGACTGTCGCCGAAGCGGATCGCGCTCATCTCGAGGGCAAGACACCGTTCTTTGAGGCCGAGTTCAGGATGCGCCACAAGGATGGCCACTGGGTGTGGATCCTCGACCGCGGCAAGGCCATCGAACGTGATGAGGATGGACGGCTGATCAGGGCCATCGGCAGCTTGACCGACATCACCCGCCGCAAGGAGGCCGAAGAGCGCCTCACCGTGTCGGCGGCAATGCTTGCCGATGAAAAGGAGCGGCTGAGGGTGACGCTGCAATCGATCGGCGATGCCGTCATCTGCACCGATGCCGCAAACCGGATCACCTTCATGAACCCGGTCGCCGAAAAGCTGACCGGGATTGCCGGCGGCGAGGCTCTCGGCAAGATGCTTGGCCATGTCTACTGGGCGGTCGACGAGGAGACGGGGCACAGGATCGGCGTGACCCGGCCCGCGGTTGGCGTTCATGCGCCCGCCGACCAGAACAGCCGCGCCGTCCTCATCCGGCGCGACGACACGCGCTGCAGCATCCGCCAGGTGGTGTCGCCGATCGTCAACGACCGCAACGAATTCTGCGGGCTGGTCATCGTCTTCCAGGACTTTACCGATGCGCGCGCGCTGCAGCGCCAGCTCGCCCACGCCGCGGCACACGATGCGCTGACCGGCCTTGCCAACCGCTCCAGCTTCATCCGCGCCATGGAGGACCTCGTCGACCAGGCGCGCAAGGACGGCACCGCCGACACGACAAGGTTGGTCGGCGACACGACAAGGTCGGTCGGAGGCGCCGGACATCAGTTCATGTTCATCGACCTCGACCACTTCAAACTGGTCAACGACACGGGTGGCCACGCGGCGGGAGACGCGCTGCTGAAGCGGGTTGCCGTGGCTATTCGCGGCGTGCTTGGTCCAGACGACATCGTCGCTCGCCTCGGCGGCGACGAATTCGCGGTCGTTTTGAAATCGGGTTCGGCAGCCGGCGCCAAGATCGCGGCGCGCTCCATCATCGATGCGATCGGCGGGCTAGACTTCACCTGGGACGGCCGTCCTCACGTGATCGGCGCCAGCATCGGGTTGGCTGCGATCAATGCCAATTGTGGCGAGGTCGACGAGATCATCGCCAGGGCCGATGCGGCTTGCTATGCCGCCAAGGCGGCGGGCCGTGGCTGTGTCTCCGTGGCGCCCGACGCACAGATCGTGGATGGCCGGACAGAGCCACTGGCGGTTGCCCCCTCGTAGACCC
>NZ_RZPB01001002.1:0-1836 GCF_003998535.1 Mesorhizobium sp. M7A.F.Ca.AU.002.02.1.1
AGATGATCTGGTCCGGGCCGAGATTACTGCCCGGCGGCAGCAATTCGTCGCCGGTGGCGATGATGGCGACCAGCGGTCGTCTTACCACCTTGACCTGGGGATGGTTGGCCGATGCTGCCAGCGACAGTGCCGCCGGGTCGAGCAAACGGCCTCTTTCGAGCAGCATGTCGCCTGTTGAAAAATCGAGCCCGATGCGACGGATATTGCGCCATTGCGCCGTCGGCTCGGTCACTTCGATTTCGCCGCCGCCGAGGTCGCGGACATTCTCCTGGATGACGATGGTGTCGGCGCCTTCGGGCAGCGGCGCGCCGGTGAAGATGCGCACCGCTTGTGCCTTGCCGATCCTACCGGCAAAACCACGTCCGGCCGGCGCCATGCCGATCACCGACAGCCTGGATGGTACCGACGCCACGTCGGCGGCTCGAGCGGCATAGCCATCCATGGCGGAAGCGTTGAAAGGTGGCTGGGTACGGAGTGCCACGACCGGTTCCGCCAGAACACGATCCACCGCCTCGAACAGAGGAACGCTTTCGCCGGCTAGAGGTGCCGCACCATCGAGCAGGCGCTCAAGCGCCTCCGCGATAGGAACCAGCGCCATCAGGAACTCGCCTTGTAGTCACCCGACTTGCCGCCGGTCTTTTCGACCAGGCGGATGCCGGTGATGACCATGGCGCGGTCTACTGCTTTGGCCATGTCGTAGATGGTCAGGCAGGCTACCGAAGCGGCCGTCAGCGCCTCCATCTCGACGCCCGTCTTGCCGGTGACGCGCGCCAGCGCGGTGACCTTCAGGCCCGGCAATGCATGGTCGGGCTCGATGTCGACGGAAACTTTGGTCAGCAGCAGCGGATGGCAGAGCGGGATCAGATCATGCGTCTTCTTCGCCGCCATGATGCCGGCGATGCGCGCGGTGCCGAGCACGTCGCCCTTCTTGGCGTTGCCGGCGAGGATCATCTTCAGCGTCTCGGGCTGCATCGCGACAAAGCCTTCGGCGATCGCCGTGCGCGTTGTTTCTTCCTTGTCGCCGACATCGACCATGTTGGCCTCGCCCTGCGCGCCGAGATGGGTCAGGCCTGATACCATCGTCAGATAGCCTCGGCCAAAGCCTTGCCTGTCAGAAGCAAGCGCGTCGCGGTGGTGACGTCCTGTTGCCGCATCAGGCTCTCGCCGACAAGAAAAGTGCCGATGTCGCTCTTTTGCAGCCTGAGGCAGTCGTCATGCGAGAAAATACCGCTCTCGCTGACCAGCAAGCGGTCGGCCGGAACCATCTTCGCCAGCCGCACTGAAGTGTCGAGGCTGGTCTCGAATGTGCGCAGATTACGGTTGTTGATACCGATCAGCCGCGACGACAGTTTTAGCGCGCGCAACGTCTCGGCCTCATCATGCACCTCGATCAGCGCATCCATGCCGAGTTCGAATGCCGTTGCCTCAAGCTCGCTCGCCAGGGCGTCGTCGACGCTGGCCATGATGATCAGGATGGCATCCGCGCCCCAGGCGCGGGCTTCGTAGACCTGATAGGGATCGAACAGGAAATCCTTGCGCAGCGCCGGCAGCGCGACGGCGGCTCGCGCCCGGGTGAGAAATTCCGGCGCGCCCTGGAAGGACGGTGCGTCGGTCAGCACCGAAAGACAGGCAGCGCCACCCTTGGCATAGGCCTGCGCCAGCGCCGGCGGATCGAAATCGGCGCGGATCAGCCCCTTGGACGGGCTTGCCTTCTTGATCTCGGCGATCAGCGCAAAGGCGCCGGATTTGCGCTTTGCTTCGAGTGCGGCAAGAAAGCCGCGCGGTGCGTCGGCGTCCTTGGCTCGCGCCTTGATTTCGGCCAGCGGCACACGTGCC
>NZ_RZPB01001003.1:0-1836 GCF_003998535.1 Mesorhizobium sp. M7A.F.Ca.AU.002.02.1.1
GGCCGCCGAAGCCGCCGATCTCGCCATCGGCGCCCGGCCGGCGCGTCGCGCGCACCAGCGGCTTGATCTTCTCGACCATGAGATTGCCGGCATCGATATCGACACCGGCCTCGGCATAGGTGAGCCCGTTCTTGCGCTTGTTCACGTCGCGCTTGCTCATTTCTGGTGCCCGTTCAGCAATTTTCCTTGTCGCGGGCTCTTCGCATGAACGGTTTCTGTCCGCAAGGATAACGGCCATCTCGGCCTACAAAACCGTGGACAGCGCGCACGTACAGGCGCTCGTGATTGGCGAAAGCCAAGCTGAAGGCCGCTCCCGTGCGGGGAGATCGGCAGCTCCTCCCTTGTTGCCACCCGCCATCTTCATCATCTATCTCCGACCAAGAGGAGGTGCCAGGCATTTGACCATCCCCAACCTGATCACCATCCTGCGCCTTGTCCTGGTGCCGGCGGTGGTGCTGGCGATGCTGCAGGCGCGCTGGGACTGGGCTTTTGCCGGGTTCCTCGTCGCCGGCATTTCGGACGGCGTCGATGGCTTCATCGCCCGCCGTTTCAATCAGCAGTCCACGCTCGGCGCCTATCTCGATCCGATCGCCGACAAGCTGCTGCTGGTTTCGGTGTTCGTGGTCATGGGCCTCATCGGGCAATTGCCGCTGTGGCTGGTCGTCACCATGGTGTCGCGCGACGCGTTGATCGTCTGCGCGGTCCTGCTGTCCGCCGTCATGGCCCATCCGGTCGAGATGAAACCGCTTTTCGTGTCGAAGGCCAACACCGCCATCCAGATCGTGCTGGCGGCGGTTGTGCTGGGTGAGCTTGCCCTGTCGGTTCATCTCGACCCGCTGAGGCCGGTTCTCATATTGCTGTCCGGGGTCTTGACCGTGGCTTCGGCCGCAGCCTATCTCGTGACTTGGCTGAGGCACATGAGCTGACATGACGAAGGCTCCACTCCGGACATCCGAGACAGAAGCGGCGGCGATCGAGGCCGCGGCCGCCGACATCGCCGCGTCCGCGACCTTTCGCCGCCAGATCTTCTTCTGGCTGGCCGGCGCCGCGCTGCTGGCGCTTTTCCTCTATGTCTTCAGCGCCATCCTGCTGCCCTTCGTCGCCGGCATGGTGCTTGCCTATTTCCTCGATCCCGTTGCCGACCGGCTGCAGCGGCTCGGCCTGTCGCGTTTCATGGCGACGGTGGTCATCCTCATCACCTTCCTCATCGTGCTGGTCCTGGCCTTTGTCATCCTCATTCCGGTTCTGGCCACGCAGATGGCCGATTTCGCCGGCAAATTGCCGGAATATCTGACCCGGCTGCAAAGCCTGATCACCTCGTTCGATCCGAAATGGCTGGAGCAGAAGTTCGGCGTCAACGCCAATAGCTTGCGCGACGGGCTGAATTCGCTGCTGACCTCCGGCTTCGGTTTTGTCACCACCGTCTTCACCTCGCTGTGGAGTTCCGGCATGGCGCTGGTTTCTGTGGTCAGCCTGTTCGTGGTGACACCGGTGGTCGCCTTCTACATGCTGCTCGACTGGGACCGCATGGTGGCGGTCATCGACGGCTGGGTGCCACGCGACAACGTCCAGACCGTGCGCGCCATCGCACGGGACATCAACACCGCCACGGCAGGCTTCGTGCGTGGCCAGGGCACGCTGTGCCTGGTGCTGGGCGCCATGTATGCCACCGGGCTGACGCTGACCGGACTGAACTTCGGCATCCTCATCGGCCTGTTCGCCGGGCTGATTTCCTTCATCCCCTATGTCGGCTCGCTGACCGGGCTGGTGCTGGCCGTCGGCGTCGCCTTCGTCCAGTTCTGGCCGGACTGGACGATGATCGTCGCGGTCGCGGTC
>NZ_RZPB01001004.1:0-1835 GCF_003998535.1 Mesorhizobium sp. M7A.F.Ca.AU.002.02.1.1
GCGCGATCCCGGCGGTCGGCGGCTCCGTCAATGTCGCTCCCGGCGGCTATTGCGATACGCAAATTCGCATGGTCGATGGCCGCGTCGCCGAAGTTGCCTATGCCGGCGACAACAATTTGCCGAACAGGCGCGACGCGCTTTGTGTCAGCACGGTGGACGCCTGTGTGACCTATGCCCGCCAACTCGGCCAGAGGCCGGCGGCCAAATAGCCGGCGGCAGCGAAACGGCGATGGCAGGTCATGCAAATGTCATTGAGGGCTTGACTGACCCGCCGGACCGAATACGCTAGCGCAAAATACCGGCTCTGATTGCCGGGCGGCAAAAATGCCTCGTATGCCTCGCCCTTCCGGCGCAGGCTGCGAGGCATTGTCATTTCTGGGGTCCTGTTTGAAACGGCGCATCGAGATCGGCATCCTGTATTCCCGCTCGGGGAGCTATCAGCTCGTCTCCGATGCGTGCCGCATCGGCGCCATGCGCGCCATAGCCGACATCAACGCCGATCGCAGCTCAGGCATCGAACTGGTGCCGGTGGAGCGCGATCCGCAAAGCAATGCGGACCGCTACGCAACGCTTTGCGAAGATATCTTCAAGACCAGCAGCGCACGCCATGTCATCGGCTGCGTCACCTCCTGGAGCCGCAAGGAAACCATTCCGGTCTTGGAGAAAGCCGGCGGCATGCTCTGGTACGCCTGCCCCTATGAGGGCTTCGAAGCCAATGAGCATGTCGTCTACATGCACGCCTGCCCCAACCAGCATCTGGTGCCGCTGATGGCGCATGTCGTGCCGCGTTTCGGCGCCAACGGCTTCCTGCTCGGCTCGAACTACATCTGGGGCTGGGAGATGAATCGCGTCGCGCGCGACCTGATCGCGGATGCCGGCGGCAAGGTGCTGGGCGAACGCTATCTGCGCATCGGCGAGACCGACGTGTCGCGGCTGATCGCGGAGATCCGCGCCACGCGGCCGAACTTCATCCTCAACAATTTGATCGGCACCTCGTCCTACGCCTTCCTCGCGGCCTATCGCGACCTGGGTCACGAGGATGCCGCCTTCAGTCCCGGGACTTGCCCCGTCATCTCCTGCAACCTGACCGAAGGTGAGCTGCCGGCGATCGGTGAATCCGGCAAGGGACATCTGTCGGTCGGGCCGTATTTCGCGCCGCGCCCGGCTGCCTTTGCCTCATCCTTCGAGGCCTCCGCCTATGCCTCGGTGCAGGTGATGGCCGACGTGCTCTCCAGCAATCCCGACGCCGGTCCGGCGGAATTCTCCAAAGCCTTCGCCGAACGCCGCTTCTCCACCCGGCTCGGTCCGATCGCCATCGACGCCCACTCGCAGCACGCGACACTGCCGGTGATCATCGGGCGCATCGCGGACGGCTTCTTCGAGGTCGTCAGCCGCGAAGACGAAGTCGCGCCGGATCCGTATCTGTCGCGCTACGACCCGGCAAAAACATTCGGCCGCCCGCGCCTGAGGGTGGTGTCGTGACCAGAGCCCCACGCATCCCCAATCTCGGCGGCGCCAGGGCGTTTATCCTGCATCGCCCACATCCGACGGTGCAGGCGATCACCAGGCAATTGTCGGCCATCGGGCTGATCACGCTGGATTGCTGGCCGGAACTGCCGCCCGAGACGCTGGCCGCCGATTTCGTCTTCTTCGACGCCGATCTCGGCTTTGACGAGCAGTTTCCGTGGAAGCCGGGCGAGGCACCGATGCCGCTGGTGGCGCTGATCGGTTCCGAGGCGCCGGGCCGCATCGAATGGGCGCTGTCGCATAAGGCCGATGCGCAGCTGCTGAAGCCGGTCGGCAATGCCGGCGTCTACAGCGCGCTGCTGATCGCG
>NZ_RZPB01001005.1:0-1835 GCF_003998535.1 Mesorhizobium sp. M7A.F.Ca.AU.002.02.1.1
ACAATGAAGGCCATGCGGCGGCCGAAAAGCGCCTTGCCGCGCGCAAGGGGCGTGGCGGCATCGTCGGCGTCAACATCGGCGCCAACAAGGACAGCAGCGACCGCATCGGCGACTATGAGCGCGGCGTCGCCCGGTTTGCGCAATACGCCAGCTATCTGACCGTCAACATCTCCTCGCCCAACACGCCGGGCCTGCGCAACATGCAGGCGCGTGAGCAGCTTGGCGAGCTCTTGTCGCGGGTCATGGCAGCGCGCGCCGCGGCAAGCGCCCAGCCGCCGGTGTTCCTGAAGATCGCGCCGGATCTGGTCGAGGCAGAGCTGGAGGACATCGCCGCCGAAGTCACGGAAAAGCGGGTGGACGGCGTCATCGTCTCCAACACCACCATCTCCCGACCGCCACTGCGCAGCGGCGACACCGCGCGCGAGAGCGGGGGGCTCTCCGGCAAGCCGCTGTTCGAGCGTTCGACCATCGTGCTGGCGAAGATGCGCAAACTGCTCGGGCCGGAGCTTGCCATCGTCGGCGTCGGCGGCGTCGATTCCGCCGATACGGCGCTGGACAAGATCCGTGCGGGTGCCGATCTGGTGCAGCTCTACACCGGCATGATCTATGCCGGGCCTTCGCTGCCAGGCCGTATTCTTTCCGGAATGGCCCGTTTCGTCGAAAAAGAACGGCTGAAGTCGATTTGCGAGTTGCGCGACAGCCGCCTCGACTTCTGGGCGTCCAGGCAACTCTGAACTGCTCTCAGGAGCGCAGGTCGCGGCTGACGGCCCGCTCGCAGATGGTGCAACGAACTCGGGTCAAAGGGTTCCTTCGGAGCTTTCGCCGGGCGTTGGCTGACGGCGCATCAAACAAAAAACCCGCCAGTGCGGCGGGTCATTGGCGCAAATCAGCACCATGGGCAAAAATCTACCACAGCTGAGGTCACCGAGTCAAGAAAAAATTCCTATCGCGAAGCTGCCGCTCAGTGTCCTGGACGGCGCAGGGCCTTCCGGGGGACACCGTCTAAAACGCCGTCCGCACCCTGAGCCGCAGGATCGTCAGCAGGCTGAAGCCTCGCACCAGCAGGAAGACGTGCAGCGCCGCCCAAAGTCCAGTGTTGCCGAAGGCCGGCGCAAGGGTCAGCAGCGCGGCCGCGAAAACCAGGAACGACAGCAGCATCATGTTGCGCATGTCGCGGGACCAGGTCGCGCCGATGAAGACGCCATCCATCTGGAACGCCAGCACACCGCTCAGCGCCGTGAATGCCGCCCATGGCAGGTAGATGTCGGCCACCGAACGGACGTCCTCCGATGTCGTCACGAGAGCGACCAGATTGGCGCCACCAGACAGCATTACCAGCGTCGCGGCTCCCGCCAGCCCGAAACCCCAGAACAGCGTCAGCCGCACGGCCTGGCGGAACGGTGCGGCGGCACGTGCGCCGACGGCACGGCCCGCCAGCTGTTCGGCGGCGGTGGCAAAGCCATCGAGGAAATAGCCGGCGACGAGGAAGAAATTCATCAGCACGGCGTTGGCGGCCAGCGTCACCGTGCCGAACTGCGCGCCCTGGCGGGTGAACAATGCAAAGGCGGCGAGCAGCGAGAACGAACGGATCATGATGTCGCGGTTGAGCGACAGCATGCGCAGGAAGGCGGTCATGTCGAGCAGGCGATGGCGCGGCAAGGGCGGGGCCGCGCGAAACCGGCGGATCACGATGGCCAGGCCGAGCAGCATGGCCAGGAACTCACCGGTGACGGTCGCCCAGGCAACGCCGGCGACGCCCCAGCCAAGTTCCAGCCCAAGCAGGAAGCACAGCGCGATGTTGATGCCGTTCAGCACCAATTGCAGCACCAGTCCAA
>NZ_RZPB01001006.1:0-1833 GCF_003998535.1 Mesorhizobium sp. M7A.F.Ca.AU.002.02.1.1
CGTCGGCCAAAATGCCCCGCCGCTACCAGCGGCGCAGGGACCGGTTTCGCGTCAATCTCACCAGGGCCAGTGGACTGTAGGCCCCCTCCCCTGGCGGATCGGTCTATCGCCAAGACAGCTGATCCCTCGGCAGCCGACCACTGGGGTCGAATACAGCCACCTTGTGCGGGAGATCGGGGCCCCAGTTCCAAAGGACCAGATTGCGATCCTCCATCTCGGCCCCCGGCGCGAAGCTCGGAACCACGATGCCGGCAACATTTCGGGGTTGCAACCGCTCATAGATGGACCAGGACGCTGGACGTTCTCCGTTGCTGAGAGCCGTCGCCCAGGCACAGGCCATCTCTTCGAGCGTCACAGAAAACTCTCCTCTCCGCTCTTCCATTGTCAGATCCGCGATGTCGTCACAATCGATCTCATAGGAGCAAAGCACGCAGGGATCGATCCGCTGTGCGAAGCCCTGGTTGGCTTCCTTGATCGCTGTCATGATGGTCAGCGCCAGATAGAGCGCCGGCACGCCTTTGGGATTGAATCGAGCCCCTCGGATCGCCGCTCCTTCGCCGGAAGTCGGCTTGAATGCCCAACGTGGATCATGTGCGCGGTAGCAGGTTCCGACGAACCTCACGCAAACCCGCCAACGGCCATGTGATCGAGATAATCACGGACCGCTGCTGCCTTGCCGTCCTTCACCAGCGCCTCAGCGGTGCGTCCCCCAAATGCCGGAAGCGGCTGAGCCCGATACCAGGCCATCGCCTGCTCCTTGCCACCCGCCCATTCCGTCACTCGGCTGATGATCTCGAGCATTTCTCGCAGACGCCCCTGGGTCTTTACCGTGGCGCTACGCTCTGACCGATAAAGCGTCTCGCGTGCAAGACCTGCAGTCTGGGCCAACTGGCCTTTGGACATGCCAAAACCGTCCGCGACCTGCCCAATCGCAATCTTCCCATTCCGGTCCATGTAGGACAAGATGAGAGGTCCATTCTGCTCGGCTATCTTGAGTGCCTGGCCCATGGTGTTCATCCTACCATATCGGGAGTCATATTTCGTGTGCAGAAGATATGGCAGTTGTAGACTGTTTTCAAGAACGAACCCGTTCAGTGGCCGCGCCGCAAACCCCGCCGACAGGTGGGAATGTGCCAGGCCACCTCAACAGCACCGGTCACATCCTTACGCCGCTGCCCCGCGATATCTTGCCGCTCATCCGGTCATCCGTGCTGACGCGCCATTGGCTTTCAGCGCCGCCATGAGCATAGGTCCAACAGAAAACTCACCCGCTTTTGCCTTTTCGGTCAGCACGCGCAGATAACCGCCAGCCGAGTTGATATGCTGCGCTCTTTGCAGAATGCAGGCGATCACGATCGCGGCAACTTCCTGGCCCATCACATGGCAAGCCTCCTCATAGGCTGAAGGCGACACGCCAAGGTATCCTCGCACCTGGGCGGCGGTCATCATCAAGTCGCGCCAGCTTCCGATCCCGTTGACGGCATAGTCGGCAATATCGGGACAGGCCCGCAGCACCAGTCCAATCGGGTAGCCTTTCGGCTTCTCGGGGGGGTGGGATGTTGGCTCGGCCTCCGCCCTGCTTTTTTCGAAAGCCGGTTCAAATACAAAAGCGGAGTCTGTGTTTGAATCAGATTGCTGCCGCTCATTATGGGACTCATTGCCGCTAGGATTCTTGGCATTTGTGAAGCTTTCCAGCATCTTGTTGACCGCTTCGTGCAGCTCTACCAGCTCGGCGACGACCCCTTCCAGCTCCGACAGGCCTGCCCGGCGTGGAATTGCGTCCACAATGGCCCGGAACCGCTTCCACAGCGTTCCCCAGTCCCCGGGCACATC
>NZ_RZPB01001007.1:0-1831 GCF_003998535.1 Mesorhizobium sp. M7A.F.Ca.AU.002.02.1.1
CCGGTCGGCAGGCGGCTGCTCGAATATTCCGCTCGCTCCAATCTGAAGCGCGTCTTCCTCGAACTCGGCGGCAAGTCGCCGAACATCGTCTTTGCCGACGCCCCGGACCTGAAACAGACAGCGGTCGTCTCGGCCAATGGCATCTTCCGCAATTCCGGCCAGGTCTGCGTCGCCGGCTCGCGGCTTCTCGTCCAGTCAGCGGTCTACGACCGCTTCATGGACGAACTGCTCTCGGCAACCATGCGGCTCAAAGTCGGCGATCCGCTTGATCTCACCAGCGATGTCGGCGCGGTATCGAGCGCCGAACAGCTGGACAAGAACCTCGGTTTCGTCGCCAGGGCCACGGAAGAAGGTGCCCGTCTCGTCACCGGCGGCCAGCGGATGCTGACCGAGACCGGTGGCAGCTACATGGCGCCAACGATCTTCGAGAATGTCATGCAGGACATGCAGTTGGCGCGCGAGGAGGTGTTCGGGCCGGTGCTCGGCGTCATGCGCTTCGAGACCGAGGAGGAGGCGGTTCGGCTTGCCAATTCGACCGTCTACGGGCTTGCCTCCGCGGTGTGGACCGCCAATCTCTCCACCGCGCATCGCATGGTGCGCGCCATCAATGCCGGCGTCGTCCACGTCAACACCTATGGCGGCGCCGACATCACCGTGCCGCTCGGCGGCGTCAAGCAGTCCGGCTTCGGCCGCGACAAGTCGCTGCACGCGCTGGAGAAATATTTGGAACTGAAGGCGGCCTGGATCGCGCTTTGACGGCACGCTGAGCTCTCTGAGAATCTGACGACCTCCAGACGCGCGCAAGATCGCGCCGCGATCCGCTGCGGCCGGCCAAGCAGCGGCTTTTGCTCACGCTCTTGAAAATTTTGAGAGAATATTCCCGGCTTTGGCGAGAATGGCGAAACGCGTTCTTTGATAAACTTGATAGAATTTCTGAGGATGCGACCAAGGCTAGGCAATCCGCCTCGCTGCCATGACTTCACAACCGCAGAGATCAATCATGACTGACTTCAAGAACACTTTGCCATCTTCCCCCGGGTCAACCGTCAACCGGCGCAGTGGCCTTGCTCTGCTGTTCGCCTCAGTCGTCGCGATCGGCAGCCTGATTGCACCGCATGCGTCGTTTGCCGAGGACAAGAAGGCGATCAAGGTCGGCATCATCAGCGGCGAGGACGAGGACGTCTGGCGCGTCGTCGTCGCGCAAGCCGCCGAAAAGGGCCTTGCCATCGAGACGGTGGTATTCAACGACTACACCCAGCCCAACGAAGCGCTGGAGCGCGGCGAGATCGACGCCAACGCCTTCCAGCACCAGCCCTATCTCGACAACCAGATCAAGACGCAAGGCTACCACATCGTCCGTGTCGGCTATACCGGCGTCTGGCCGATCGGCCTCTACTCTAAGAAGTTCAGCAAGGTTGCCGACCTGCCCGAGGGCGCGGTCATTGGCGTGCCCAACGACCCATCCAATGAAGGCCGGGCGCTGCGCGTGCTGCAGAACGAGGGCGTGATCAAGCTCAGGGATGGCACCGGCATTCTGGCCACCACCGCCGACATCGCCGAGAACGCGAAGAAGGTGGTGATCAAGGAACTTGACGCCGGTATCGTCGGCCGCTCGGTCGAGGATCTCGATGCGGCCGTGGTCAACACCGACTGGGCGCTGAAAAGCGGCCTGTCGCCGGAAAACCGCATCGCGCAGGAGCCTATCGCCGACAATCCCTACCGCAACTTCATCGCGGTGAAGACCGGTAACGAGAACGAGGCCTGGGTGAAGACGCTGGTGGCTTCCTATCAGAACGAGGCGGTGAAGGCCGAGTTCGACAAGGTCTACAAG
>NZ_RZPB01001008.1:0-1829 GCF_003998535.1 Mesorhizobium sp. M7A.F.Ca.AU.002.02.1.1
CGCCTATGGTGCACCGTGGCGCGTTGCCTGGAACAAGGCTGCCGCGAACGAAATTCCCTACCACGTCATAGTCAAGGGCCGGGCCATTCTCGAGGATCCGAAGACGAGAGCGGCGCGGGAGCTGCTGAGCGGAGATATTGTGCTGCTGCCTCACGGCGCGGCGCATGTACTGCACGACGGTAGCGGGCAAACACCAATTCCTACCCAGCAACGCCGGGGGTCAGCCGGATGGATGCTGAGCGAGAATGATGGCGAGGGCGAGCAACTGGATCTGCTGTGTGGGCGATTTTTTATCGCGCCACCCCATGATCGACTGATCCGCAACTACCTGCCCGCCAACCTGGTGACACGCGCTGTGGACAGCCATGGAGAAGACGGCATGGGGTCCGCATCCAACCAACTTGCCGGTCTTGTCGGGCTGATGCGGATGGAGTCCTCCGGTGACAGGGCGGGAGGGCGCGCCATTCTCAACGCGCTTTCCTCGGCGCTTTTCACACTGGTACTGCGCGCGGCGAGCCAATCCGGGAAAGCCCCCGAAGGCTTGTTGGCCCTGGCTGGCCATCCGCGGCTGGCACCAGCAATTGCGGCAATGTTCGCCGATGCGGCACGGCCTTGGAAACTGCCCGATCTGGCCGATTTGTGCGGGGTGTCGCGCGCTACGTTCATGCGCCAGTTTCAGGACAAGCTGGGTCGCTCCGCCCTCGATTTTTTGACTGATCTGCGCATGAGCCTGGCCGCCAACGAGTTGAAGAAGCCAGCCATCAGCGCCGAGGCCGTGGCCGAGACCGTCGGGTATCAATCCGTTTCGGCATTCCGGCATGTCTTCGCCGAAAGGATGGGGATGACGCCGGGGGAGTGGCGGCGACTGGCGCACAAGGGCGAGTAACGCACACGGTCTGGGATCGCGAAGGCGCAGTTTGATCCTTTCGCGCATCATACTGAGCTGAATCAGTCTCGAAATAATCACTCGTCCTCGTAAATTGGGCTCCGCAATCACTTGATAAGGGAGCCATCCAATGAACTGCATCGCCACCACCGGACCCGCAACCCGCGTAGCCGCCGAGATCTTCGGGGAGAGCGGGAAGAGCGAAAACGCTTTCGCCACGAACGCCGTCATCGAAACGATCCTGAGCCGCAGTGCCGCAAAGTACTACGACCCTGCTGCCACCTTGAGCGACGACCAGATCCGCGACCTGGTGCGTATCGGCACGTCCGCGCCAACCTCCTTCCACCTGCAGAACTGGCGTTTCATCGCCGTACGCTCGCCGGAAGCCAAGGCCCGGCTGCGTCCGATCGCCTGGAATCAGCCCGCGATCACCGACGCGGCCGTGACCTTCATCATCATCGGCCAGCTGGCCGATGCCAGCACCGTTCCAGCCCGCTTGGCACCCGTGGTGAAAGCCGGCATCATGCCGGCGCACCTGGTGCCGGAGTGGGAAATCCCCGCTCGCGGTCTGTATGACGATCAGCCGCAGCGCCAGCGCGACGAAGCCGTGCGCTCCGCGACCTTTGGCGCCGCGGCGATCATCTACATGGCCCGGTCGCTGGGCCTGGGTTCGACGCCGATGATTGGTTTCGACGCTGAAGCCGTGCACCGCGAGTTCGGCCTGGCCGAAGACGAAGTGCCGGTCATGCTGTTGACCGTCGGACCGGAGCGAGCTGGCAACTGGCCGCAGAAGCCGCGCATGCCGGTGGCCGATGTGCTGGACTTCGCATAACGAAAATCCTGGAATCGCGGGCGCGCGAGAGCTCCGAGGAACCCAGGCAGGGACCTCAAGGTCGTCGTGGAGGACGCGAAGCCGACGCGTGAAAGCTCGAAAGAGCTGCCA
>NZ_RZPB01001009.1:0-1828 GCF_003998535.1 Mesorhizobium sp. M7A.F.Ca.AU.002.02.1.1
CGCTCATCGCATGATGCGTGCCGAGCCTTGTGCCCAGCACCGCGCTTGGCCTGTCCACAACAGGGCTTTCGCAATTGCCGATCACCAGATCGGCAGCGCCGAGCAGCGCCTTGATCGCCGGATCGCAATCCGGCGCGCTGCGGTTGGCCACCGCCGAGATGTCGCCGACAAAGGCAAGCCGCACCGCTTGCTTCGGCGGTGGATCCATCAGCGTCCCGGCCATCGGCGCAAAGTCTTGAGCGTCGCCGGCCAGTGACGGCTTCAGGAAACGCGGCAGCCAGGACAGCTTGTAGGAAAACGGATAATTCGACACGCGATGCCCAATTGTTTGCCCTGTGTAGACCGTCCGCGGGGCGGGTTGAAGCGCGACGCTGCAAATGGTGTATGTTTGCACTGCGCGACAAACATTGGGGGGAAAAGATGACACGACTGGCAGGCCTGCTGACATCCGCTTTCATTCTGCTCCTGCCGCTGTCTTCCGCGTCGGCGGCAATGCCAGAAGCGGCAACCACATTGTTTGAGGCGAAGACCGTGGCCGCGCGCGACACCGCTCTCTCGACGCTGGAGGCTGCCGCGCCAAAAGACCCGGCATCCGCCTATGCGGCCGGGGCGGGCGAGTTCTTTACCGCACTGGAGATCCTGGCCACCGGCCTGCACCGTCATGGTTTCGAAAGCCCGCAATCCTTCATGCTGCCGCTGATGCGGTTGCCAGTGCCCGACAATCCCAATCCCGAGCCGCTCACTTACGAGCAGTTCCGCGCCATCCTGGTCGGCTTCCGTGACCGGCTGGAGAAATCCGCAGCCACGTTTGCCTCGGTGCCGCCCAATGCCGATATCGGCATGGTCATCGATCTCACCCATGCCGGCATCGACCTCAACGAGGACGGCACCATCGCGCCGGACGAGAGCATGGCGGCGATCATCGCCTCACTCTCGCGCGGCGGTATCTCGTCGGACGCCGCCGCCCCCACGCTCACCTTCCGCTTCGACCGCGCCGACGGCTACTGGCTGCAGGGCTATGCCGAGTTCCTGATGGCGCAGGCCGATTTCTGGCTGGCGCATGATTTCAGGAGCACCTTCGACGGCTCGTTTCACATGCTGTTCCCGCGCGCCAAATTGCCGCTGCAGGATATTCTGGTGCCGCCGGCCGGCGATATGGGCTCGAGCATCTTCTCCTCGGAATGGCGCATCGCCGATTTCATCTCGATGGTGCATCTCGTCAACTGGCCGGTGATCGAACCGGAGCGCCGGCAAGCGGCGCGCCGCCACCTGCTGGAAATGATCCGGCTGTCGCGCGAGGACTGGAAGGCGATCCGCGCCGAGACCGACAATGACCGCGAATGGCTGCCTGGACCGCAGCAGAAGGGCGAGAACCCGCTCACCGGCCTCGAAGTCGGCGAGGAGCAGGTCCAGGCCTGGCTCGCCGCCTTGACCATGGCCGAGGATCTCCTGGAAGGCCGCAGGCTGCTGCCGCATTTCCGCGTCACCGCCAGTACTGGGCTTGGCATCAACATGAAGCGCTTCTTCGACGAGCCAAAAAACTTCGATCTCGTGCTGTCGATCACCGGCCCGGCCATCGCGCCCTACCTCGAAAGCGGCGAGCTCGCGACCAGCGACGATTTCGACCAGATCCAGCGCCAGTTCGGCGGCGACGGGTTTTTGACGTTTGCGCTTTGGTTCAACTGAGGGTGGGCCGTTTGAGGCCGCCTTCCCGCGAGAAATCTAGCATGGCAGGCAACAGTTTTACCGGAAACACGCGCGCCTTTTGTAGGCAGGTCTGCCGGCAGTCGGTTCGCTGCATACACCGCGCGGAGGCGCTGCGTAAAAA
>NZ_RZPB01000100.1:0-12475 GCF_003998535.1 Mesorhizobium sp. M7A.F.Ca.AU.002.02.1.1
CTTCCGCCACCCGCTCGTCCCAAAGCGCCCTGCGTTGCGGTTCGAGACCGAGCGCCTTCACCGTCTTGATGCCGACGACGGTTTCGCCGAGCGCCGCCGCCTTCCAGGTCTCGGCATCGACCACTTGCTGGTAGCGGCGGCGCAACGGCGCGAGAAAGGCGAAGATGATCAACATAATCACGCCCGCGCAGGCAAGCACCATCCAGCCCAGCGTGGCGTTGATATAGAACATCACCGGGATCAGCACGCAGAGCGTGATCAGATCCAGGAACGTGCTGAGGAGTTTTCCGGTGAGGAATTCGCGGATGCGATAGATCTGCGCGAGATGGTACATCGTCTCGCCGGCCGGATGACGCTCGAAATAATCAAGCGGCAGACGCAGGAGCCTGCTGAAAACATGCAAGTTCAGTTTGGTATCCAGGCGGGCGCCGACGACGTTGATGATCAGCCGTCGGGCGTGACCGAGGAGCGTCTCGTAAACGAACAGGACGGCAATTGTGGCCGACAGGAGCACGAGGGTTGAAACGCTGTTGAACTGCAGCACCTTGTTGACCAGTGTCATGACCATGAGAGGCGGCAGAACGGTAAGGAGGCTGAGCGTGAACGAGGCGATACCGATGTCACGCATAGAACGGCTTTCGAACCGTACCAGGTCGATCAACCAACCGAGGGTGAAAGGCGCATCGGCCGCGATATAGGATCGCGCTGGACGCAACAGCACGGCCTCACCCGCCCACACCTGCGACAGCCGCAACTCGTCGATGGCGATGGCTTCGGCATCCTCGGGCGCATCCGCACTTTTGAGGAAGACGACATTCCGCTCTGGACTGGCCCCGGTGAGGAGACCTGCGCCACCGTCATTGAACAGCAGGACGACCGGTCCCGTGTGCTCGAAGCGCAGAAGATGCGACCAGCGGATGCGAAGCGCACGCGACCACATGCCGCCGTTCTGGGCCCATTGCGAGAGATCGGTCGCGTTTGGAACCGGGCTTGCGCTCGCCACCTTGAACTCGTTCGGGTCGAGTTCGACGCCATGGTAGCGGGCGACCCGTAGCACCGCCTTGAGGCGCGGGGCAATCCGGTCGAACTCGGCGGGTCCGCCGGGTGCCCTCCCCGCCTCGCTCTGGCTGCCAACCTTGCCCGTCGCCTCCGCGTCCACGCGGATCGAGGTTGGCCGTGCATCGGCGTTCAGAGGTATGCTCACCATGCACTTCCCCTCCGGCCCACAAGCGAGGGTTCAAGGATGCTCCGGGCAAGCCGTCCCAGCCGGGACTGCTGACAAAACCCACTATATTCCAAATAGGCCAGCCGCACGGGCCCTTTGCCCGCCTGGAAATGGTGAACGCGCGGCACTTGCGTTCCCGCAAGGGCCGCGCGTTCTTTCTTCAACCTGGACTCAGTCATTAGGTTTCAGAATATCCTTCATTGCCTTCTTCAGCGTGTCGTCGGTGTTAGTGTATCCGGCGCCTTGCTTGCCCTTGTCAGAAGTCAAGTCGGACGTTGCACCGGATGTCTTGTTCTGGTTCGGACTAAGGCCCTTGATCGTATTGAGAACGTTCAAGAGATCGCTCGTCACCGAACCCCCAGCCAGGCCAACGAGCTGCCGGAACGAGGCTTGGCTATCGGTGTCGCTGCTGGCGGCCGGGCCCGATTGCAAGAACTGCTTGGAGTCCTTGAGTCCGATCGTATCGGCCGAGACCTTGACGTGGTTGCCGTTACCTGGCGAACCATCGTTGTCGGACCCGTCATTGCCATGCCCCTTGCCTGGGTTGCTGCTGTCGCTTCCATCAGGATCGTTGCCGCCACCGTTGTTGCCATGGTCGCGGTCACCGGTCCCGCCGCCCGAGCCAGTCGCACCTGTCGGACCTGTCGAACCGGTGGCTCCGGTTGAGCCAGTCGAACCTGTAGAGCCTGTTGCTCCAGTCGAACCGGTCGAACCTGTAGATCCGGTCGAACCTGTCGATCCGGTCGAGCCAGTTGCTCCGGTATCACCGGTTGCACCTGTGGCGCCGGTCGAGCCGGTTGCTCCGGTCGATCCGGTCGAACCTGTTGCCCCAGTAGAGCCGGTCGAACCTGTCGATCCGGTCGAGCCAGTTGCTCCGGTATTACCGGTTGCACCTGTGGCGCCGGTCGAGCCGGTTGCTCCAGTCGAGCCGGTCGAACCTGTTGCCCCAGTAGAGCCGGTCGAACCTGTTGCCCCAGTAGAGCCGGTCGAACCTGTTGCCCCAGTAGAGCCGGTCGAACCTGTCGATCCGGTCGAGCCAGTTGCTCCGGTATTACCGGTTGCACCTGTGGCGCCGGTCGAGCCGGTCGCACCAGTAGAGCCTGTTGCTCCAGTCGAGCCGGTCGCACCAGTAGAGCCTGTTGCTCCAGTCGAGCCTGTTGCTCCGGTCGAACCAGTAGAGCCTGTTGCTCCGGTATCACCGGTCGAGCCAGTCGCTCCTGTATCGCCCGTCGCACCTGTGGCTCCGGTATCGCCTGTGGCACCCGTTGAGCCCGTGGCACCGGTATCGCCCGTAGCACCCGTTGCTCCGGTATCGCCTGTTGGTCCGGTATCCCCGGTCGAACCTGTTGCACCAGTATCGCCAGTCGCGCCTGTGGCGCCGGTCGCACCAGTAGCCCCGGTTGCGCCCGTAGCGCCGGTCGCACCAGCGGCCCCTGTCGCACCCGCGGTGCCAGTGCTCGCGAGGGTTAATAGGCCACCATTAAAGTGGTCGCCATCGTTGCCCGCGGCGCCTGGGTTGTTGATTGGCGTGGTAGCGAAAAGATAACCCGGTTGGTTGCCCGCCGTGACGGGGTCAGCGTCGGCGACAAAAGTAAGTGTGCCGTATAGGCGGAAGCCAGAGTCATAGATGAGATAAGTATGGCCAATATCTGGAACTGTTACTGTTATCGAGAATTTTGGAGCCACGGCATTGGCTGCGGATGGCAACTGAAAGCTACCTACAACCGTATCATCGGTTGTAGCTGGCGTATTAATTGTATCAATCAAGTAGTACGTGTTGATATTGTTACTTGATCCAGTATCTATAGTGCCGGTAAGTGTCAGATCGCCCGCAGCCAGAACCCCCACGTAATCCGCCGCGCCTTCAGAGGTTAGTGGCGGCAGGGGCGAGGACGCGTTCCTGCGTGCGCACAGCTCCCAGGCGCCGCCCAGGTCGGCTGCGCCGACTAGCGTTCTCGATGCGCAGACGTCCGCGCCAACTGCCTCTTCCAGAGCCGCCACGAAGGTCTCGCCCGCCTCCCCCGACGCCGTCTCGCAGCTCCACAGCCGCAGCTCGCCGTCTGTGGCAAGCGCCCGGCCGATTGCGGCAAGATCCTCGGCCTCTTCCTGCAATGTAGCAGATGACCACTCCCCTGCTGTGAAGCCGACACGCCCAGACCCACCATGTGCAATGACGTGCACCGCTTCGAGCCCTGCGTGCCCCGCGAGCGCGGCAGCGATCTGCCGCGCCGCCGGTCGGCGGCCGTTGAGCACAATCGCTTGAACCTCGGGTCGCACGCTGCCGAGAATTGCCTGGAGGTCGGAAACTGAAGGATCGACAAAAAGAACTTCAGAGGCACGGGCCATGACTGGCTCCTGTTGGCTTCGAACTCAATTCACCGGCAGCCACTCACTGGCCTAGCCGGCAAGTACTGCGACTAGAGAGATTTACCTCCCGGACGGCCCGACGGCGCCGTGGGGACGTTCCACCACTGGCGTCTCGACGCGGAGGAAGTTGGCGACCTGGAAGTTCCCGCCTTCATCAAACGTCCCAATGGCAAGCGAGCCGGCGGTGCTTGGGACTTTGACGGTGAGGGCGACAGCGAGGCTTCGCTTGACGGCTCTGGGAAGAACGACCTGACCGACAATAGCGCTCTTGGCCGTGTCCAGAATGAAATAATTTATATTTTCAATCGTGTCGCCGATCGGCAAAATGCCTCGAACGGTGACTTCCATAGCCGCAAATCCTGCCGTGAAGCTCATCATCTTCTCCTTGGTCGCCGGCGGCCGGGCCGCAGCTTCTCTTGGTCGTACCTTAGATTTCAATCGCTGGTTCAATGGCTGCAGAGCGCGGGCGCCCGGTGAGGCCGGTCGCGCGCATTGCCGCATTGCGGGCAGGTCTAAGAGACGGGTGCGCAAGGCTTGGCAGCCTCTTCGTGCCGCTCGATCGGATGGCGCCCCAGTTGTCTTCGCCCAGGTGAGTGAGGCGTCCAAAGGACACCGAGGAATACCCATCAATCGCTGGGTAATCCGTGCTGTTGGCCGACTGCGGGTAATTCAGGCGTTGTTCTACGCCTAAGCCTGCGTCATGGCCCCATCGCCTCGTACACGGTATCACCCCAACCATGGTCACTCCCGTCACGCGTGTCCCCGATTTCTCGACGACGACTTACGAGGGAACCAACTGCTTGCGGGGGAACATCAGATTTGGGAAAACGCCGGCCTTGAGTTCAAGGCCGTACAACGTCTTCTCTTGCACGTCACCACACACTCGCCACGCCCTCACGCACGAAGTGACTTGCTCCAGACACTCTCCTGGCTTCGCAGACGCAGCCCAACAGGCCCTCTGCCCGGTTCGCGGGAACCCTCTCAACACAAGACATTAGTAAAATCTAAAATTAGCAACTTGTAAATAACCAAGTTAACAATTTATTAATTGTGGACCATGAGTAACTACTTTCGGTCGACATCAAATGGCGCGCATGGGCCGAACGCATCGAAAAATCCGAGGCTTAAGGGTGCCCTCTGGTTCGCGTCGAACCCTCGATGTCGCGGCGGAATTTGCGCCTCAGCGATTGGGTCGACGGGAAATTCTGTTCTTAACCCTCTGGTCCCGAGCGACCGCAAGACCCTTGCTGCGACGGAAAGCGCTGGCTAAACAATGGACGGGTTGAGGCAGCACTTGGCTGTGAAGGGGCAATCGTTCTTTGCAACAAAGGTCATGCAAATGGCCAAGGCGACGGGATGATGCATGAGATATAAAGCCGGACAAAGGCGCAGGAATTCCCTTCAACAATTTCCAGCAGCGTGTAACGAACGCCACTCCGCCAAGGGATTAGCATGAGCACCATCGGCCTGTGCATGATCGTCAAGAACGAGGCAAAGGTCATCTTGCAATGCCTCGCCAGCGCGCTTCCTCTCGTTGACTACGTGCTCGTCATCGACACGGGTTCCGAGGACGGCACGCAGGACCTCATCCGTACCTTCCTGACCCTGCACAATGTCAAAGGCACAGTCATCGACGAGCCTTGGCGGGACTTTGCGTACAACCGTACCTTTGCCCTTGACCGCCTGCGTGAAGTCGAGACGGTCGACTACGCCATGATCATCGACGCCGACGACGTCGTGGTCCAAGACGCTGACTTCGATCCGATCGCGTTCAAGTCGAACATGGAACACGATCTCTACGACGTCGAGGTGTCCCATGGGGGCATTTCGTTTTATCGCCCGCAGATTTGCCGCAACCGGCTTCCCTTCTCCTTCAAGGGCGTGCTGCACGAATATCTCGAGGCCCCTCCCGGCCATCTCACACGCGAGACCGCCAAGGGTTTTCGCGTGGCGACGGGGCGTGGCGGAGCACGCAGTCAAAACCCGCGAAAGTACCAGGACGACGCGGCGGTTCTTGAAAACGCGCTTGCTACGGAGACCGACCCGTTCCTTATTTCGCGATACACCTTCTATCTGGCGCAGAGCTATAGGGATTCCGGAGAACGTGAAAAATCGCTGGCAAACTATCTGAAGCGCGCCGAGCTGGGCTTCTGGGACGAGGAAATCTATGTCAGCCTGCTCGAAGCGGGCAATCTCATGGCAGCGCTGGGACGGCCATTCGACGAGGTCGTTGCAATCTTTGAGCGTGCGACGCAGGCCGTTCCCGCCCGCGCTGAAGCTCTTCACGCCGCGAGCCTCTATTGCCGCACCCAGGGCCGGAACGCGGAGGGAGCGGAATTTGCGCGTCGAGGGCTCGACCTTGCACAACCCCCCGGACTTTTCATACAGCCTTGGGTCTACGATTACGGATTGCTCGACGAGTTTGCCGTCAATGCCTACTGGACAGGCGCTTACCGGGATTCACTCGACGCCTGTCTGAAATTGCTCGCCAGCGAAAAATTGCCGGCGGAAATGGCGAAGCGCGTGGTAGCCAACGCGCGTTTCGCCACTGACAAGCTTCCGGTGCATGAACCGTCGAATCTCGGGGCGTTCGGGACAGAGAGCTTGATCGATCAGCACAAGCTTATCCGGCAGCGTTCGCTGCGGTCGCGCCTGAAGGGTTCACCGCGCATCCTGATTGCAATCCTGGCAAAGCAGAAGGAACTGGCACTGCCGCTTTACCTCGAGTGCATCGAGGCGCTCGACTACCCGAAGGCATCGATCGTCCTATACATCAGGACAAACAACAATACCGACAGGACCGAGCATATACTGCGCGAATGGGTAGAGCGCGTGGGTCACCTCTATGCTGCGGTCGAAATCGACGCCTCGGACGTCGTCGATCGTGTTGAGCAGTTTGGCGAGCACGAATGGAATGAGACGCGCTTCAGAGTGCTTGGCCGAATCCGCAACATAAGTCTGCGGAAAACGCTCGAGCACGGCTGCGATTTCTATTTCGTGGCCGACGTCGACAATTTCGTGCGATCGGCCACGCTGCGAGAACTTGTCGCGCTTGATTTGCCAATCGTCGCGCCTCTGCTTCGCTCTATCTCGCCGGGCCAATATTATTCGAACTATCATGCCGAGATCGATGCCAACGGGTATTATCTGCAGTGCGATCAGTATGGTTGGGTGCTCAACCGCCACGTGCGCGGCGCCATCGAGGTGCCGCTCGTGCATTGCACATATCTTGTCCGGGCTGACGTGCTGACCGAACTGACATACGAGGACGGCACATCGCGGTACGAGTACGTTGTCTTTGCTGCCAGCGCCAGAAAGGCCGGAATCGTCCAGTATATGGATAACCGACAAGTCTATGGCTACATCACCTTTGGCGATGGCCAATACCATGTGAGTGATGGCATCGAGCGGGCTCGAGCGCTGTTGCATGGTGCGGGCGATACCTCCGCATTCACTGCCGCCACGCCCTCTGTCTCCGGGACGATGCCAGCCCGGCCTGTCGAGCCGACGGGTTCCCCGAAAATTCACCTGATAAACCTAGACCGCAGCATCGAGCGCTGGAGCAGGTACCAAAGTAACAACTGGCATCTATTGAACAATACCGTTCGCGTATCAGCCGTTGACGGCACTTCTCTCGACAGGGAGGCGCTCATCAAGGAAGGTCTGATTACCAGTGATTGTCCGTATCCCCCGGGCACGTTGGGGTGCGCTCTATCCCATATCAGCTTGTGGAAGCTGTCGGCTTCAGAAAACAAGACTATAACTATTTTCGAAGACGATATTCGGTCATCGTTTCGATTCACGGAGGAATCCACCAGTATTATATCTCAAGCACGGGCAGATTGGGATATCATACAGTGGGGCTATATATTTGACCCATCCTTTCTCTGGCTTGACCTTGGTTTCTCAAAAGCCAAAATGGAATTCTACGATCGTCAATATACTAATAGAACTGCCTTGTTCCAGTCCGAGAACTTCTCCAGATTCCTTATCAAGGTAGAGCATTCGTTTGGGCTTCAGGCATACACAATCACACCAAGGGGTGCGCGGATACTTCTGGAAAAGTGTCTGCCGCTCCGCAGCAGACTTATCCCGTTTCCTGGAACTGGCGTCGTACTTGACGACACGGGCATTGACTGCGCGATGTGTGCGGCATACGGCTCGATGCAAGCTTTTCTTTGCATGCCGCCACTCGTTATTCTAGACGATGAGCAACCTTCAGATCGAGTGGCGACGGATCAGGGGTGAGCCTTGAAGGACTCTACCTCGATCGCTGGCGAACGGTCGTTCTATTCATGGCCTCACGGGTAAGGAAGAATTCCTAACACCTGAATGATTACAGCAAATTTTCGCTTTTCTAGATCAGAAAGAGTTGCAACCTTGTCGCGCCTCTTCGTAAAAAGGGCATCAAACTCGACTGCATCGCCATCGAAGTGCGGTACTTGATTAAGCTGGCGTAGGGCGAAACCGAAATCGCCCAGAATGTCGACTATGTCACCAATCAGCTTTTGTCCTCGATATATCGGAACAACATGCGTTTCCAGCTCGATAGCCAAACAGGATTCCAGAAGGTGGCCGAAACCAAGCAGAACTTCGTATTCAAGACCTTGGACGTCTATTTTTATAACATCCGGTGACGGAACCGCGCTTGCGCGGAACAATTCGTCATATCGAACACATTCGACCTCTTGCATGCTGACAACGTTGAAGACACGGGCTACTGAGTAGTTCTGCAGGATCTCAAAATTTGGCTCTCGCAAAGACGAGCAGTATGATCCGGCAGTAATATACAGCTTTTGGGGGCCAGAAGTGTTTGCCAGCGCCTTTTCCACCACTTGCGCGCCCGGAATTCGATCGAGGGTTTGTCGTATCACCGTCGCTTCCGACGACAAGGGTTCGAACACGACGGGCGTAATATGATCGGCTCGCAGCATCCACTTGAGCTGTAGCCCTCCTTGGCCGCCAACATCGACGAGGGTGATCCGCTCCTCTGCCGGCGTGCGAGACAACTCGGGGTATGCATCAAACGTTTCAACCAGAACGCTCAAGAGTGCAAACTGTTCGAGTCCAGTGCCGGCGTAGACGGGACGACCATTGTCGGAGCAGCCTATTGAGAGAGACCCGTGGCAACTCAAAAAGCTCACATCGATCTCGATCGTGTCATCTGGATGAGCGTTGATCGAAATGGTGTGACTGATACCCCTGTTTATTATGGTGCCGTCGAGTGCAATTTCGGCAACATCCAAAGAACCATAGTGATGGATATAGAAGTTTGTGGTGGTCGTGGGCAAGAATCTGAGGACGCACCTCATCCGAACCATTCGAAACAGAAAAGCTGAATCGTGAAGTCGTAGAAGATGCCAGTCACGGCGGTCACTGTCGCGAACGACCAAAGCTCCGCCAACGATATGAGTCGACATTTCGTGGACGACCTGCCAGCTTGATAAAGCATCGCCAACATACGTTTTGGAAAAGATCACCTCGCCCACCCTCGAGTCCCCTAGCCGCTTCCGAGTAGTTCAACTCTCAAGGGGTCTACGCTTAGACCTCGGCCGATGACAGAACAAGCTGGACTTCCTATTTTTCTCTTTGCAGGGCAACATGGTCGAGTTTCGAAGTTGCTGCGACGAGATCTCCTAAATTTGCTAGCAGGTTCAGTGGCCGGCAGCCTCACACCAGTGGCGTTGACACCCTCGGGCGGTTGGAGCACAGGCTACGGGGTCATGTCTTCCCCACCTTCCTCAGCTAGCTCGCAACCAAACCTCCTCACCGCCCCCATCGAGCTTGCCGGCGACTGGGGCCACATGCTTGAGGGAGCCGCTGATCAGGTCGTCGAACGCATGCGGCATGCATGCCTCGACGGCGTCCGCCTGCTGTCCGACCGCCAGCCGACGCGCCTGCGTGTCGACGAGCACACTTCCGGCACGCCGGCAATCTGGCTGCATCCGGACGGCAGCAGTATGGCCTGGATCATCGTCGATATCGGCGAGCGTGACTGGTCGAAGCTCGCCTACCAGTTCGGGCACGAACTCGGCCATGTGCTGTGCAACAGCTGGCAGCCGGACGCCAAGCCGGCGCCGCCTTGCCAATGGATCGAGGAAACCATGGTGGAGGCTCACTCGCTGCGAGGGCTCGCACGTCTGGCGAAAAGCTGGAAGGAGGCGCCACCCTTCGCAGGCGACAATGCCTTCGGCGATGCCATCGCCCGGTACCGCCAGGACATCATCGATCGTTATGCAGCGCTGGCTGAAAGCCAGGGGCTCACGCGCGACGCCGCTGCGTGGTTCGCCGACCACCGCGGCGAGATCGAAATGCCCGCTCTTAATCCGTTCGCCCAGGCAATGTCGCTGACCATCCTCGCCGAATACGGCCGCGCGCCGGACTGCGTAGAGGCTTTGGGGGCACTCAACCGCTGGCCCGGCCGCACCAGCATGCCGATCGCCGAGTACCTCGGACACTGGGAGGCGAGTTGTGTCGAATTGCGCGCTTCGCCCAGATTGCCGATCCGCCTGCGTGATCTGCTGCACGTTCAACAGCGGGCCAAGTGAAGAGCGCTTAGGCCGGTAGGTACGGACCGGCTTAGCCTGCGCTCGATGACCGTGTCCGGTCAAAGACATGTCGGTCGTTTCCTTGCTCGCGGGCTCACACGCACATTGGCATGGCATCTCGGCTCGCGGCGCTTTTCGGCGCCGAGTCCGCCATCGTGAGTTCTGGCAGGACTGGTCAGGCCGCGCGACATGCAACATGGGCCGGAATCGCGACCTGAGCGCGATACCCATCAACTTGTCGAACTCGAAATTATGGCTCGATTCAATCGTGTGCGTGGAATTCGGTTCAAAGCGGTAGTCGACAGATTGAACCGGAAGAGTCTGGCGGCGTTATCGGGTCTGGAATGGCAATCTTTTGGAGGATGAAATGCCCAATACTGGAACAACACGTGGACGCAACCAGGACCGCGCGAAGGTCGCTGGGGGGCAGGATCACGAAGTGAAATACGAGGCGGGTAAGACCGGAGCGAGCAAGGCCGACGTGAAGTCAGCCGTGAAATCGGTCGGGAACAGCCGCAAGAAGGTCGAGGATAAGCTAGGTAAGAACTGAACCACGGGGTCCGGCTAGATGCTCCGGGTTGCCACGTTCAATGTAAACGGCGTCAATGGTCGTCTGCCGGTCCTCATCGCGTGGCTAAAGGCCACGCGCTATGACGTCGTCTGCCTTCAAGAACTCAAAACCTCGGACGAGAAATTTCCGGCCGAGGCGATCGGCGATGCTGGCTATGGCGCGATCTGGCACGGCCAGAAATCCTACAACGGCGTCGCTATCCTGGCTCGCGGAGCTGACCCGATCGAGCGCCGACGCGGGCTTCCTGGCGACCCTGACGATAGCCATAGCCGCTATATCGAGGCGGAGATCAGCGGGCTCGTCGTCGGCTGTCTCTACCTGCCAAACGGAAATCCCGCCCCTGGTCCCAAGTTTGACTACAAGCTGCGCTGGTTCGACCGCCTGATTAGCTACGGCCAGGATCTGCTCAAAGCGGGAGCGCCGACCGTGCTGTGCGGCGACTACAATGTCGTTCCAACTCCGATTGATGCCGTGGTGCCGCGACGATGGATCGGCGATGCGGTTTACTTTCCCGAGAGTCGCCAAGCCTATGCCGCGATGCTCGAGGACGGCTGGATCGACGCGGTCAGGCGCATCCATCCGGAAAAGGGGGTCTATACGTATTGGAACCACTCCTATGGGGGCGGCTACGACAAGAGTTCTGGCCTGCGAATGGACCATCTGCTGGTCAGTCCCTCGTTGTCGTCCCGGCTTCGCAATGCGGGGGTGGATGCAGAGACGCGAGGATGGGAGAAGCCGAGCGATCATGCGCCTGCATGGATAGAACTTGATAGCCCGAGTTGAGACTTGAAATGCCGTCCGATTCAGACGGTGCTGGCTGCTCCAGACTTCGCCCCCTTTGTCCGACATTTGTAGTCATTCTTCGGACCACGTGGCGTCGCGCATTACTTTTGCCACCGAGCGGAATATTGTGTTTGGATCTCCATACGATCCGCACGAGCAGGTAATTGGGAACGACAGCATCGAATGCGTGGGAACTGACCACGTTGCTTCACGCGGGCAAACGCGTCAGTCTGTAGAATCGAGGCTTGTCTCGGCTATGTATGCAATGGACGACCGACCTTTGTTTATGAAATCCAGCATCGACAACCTCCCGCCACCAAAACAGCGCGAGCTGAGAAAGACGGTCAAACTCCTTCTCGAGGAGTTTGAGGATGCCCTCAAGGGCGGGACGGCCGACTTCAAAAGGCGTGGGCGCATCCTCAAGATCATACTTTTGGGTCCTATGCGCGTGGCGACTGGGTCGACGAGCCGCATACCAGGAAGGGCTATCGTTCGGATTTCGATCTGCTGGTGGTGGTGAACAATCGCAAACTGCCGCGGCGGCGTTCGCCCCGTACGGAAAGCGGTACTCCTCCATCGCCTTGGAAATCGGCATGTCGCCGGTTCCCGCGTAGCGGCCGGCAAAGGGGTGTTTCCCCAAAACAGCAACAGGAAGGCCATCAGGCGAAACCTCCGTGGTCTCAACGACCCTGAAAGCTTTCTTGTCGAAAAGGAAGTTGGCCTCACCGGTGTTTTTTGTCGCCCTGCGCGCGAGTGCTGCGGGCCGCCAGTTTTGGCTGAAACCGGTAATGTACGAGCAGCCCTCAGAGCGGCTGGATCACCTCCCATCTGACCGAGCCTCGCTCGGCCGCTTTTTCACAGGGAGGAAGGGACAAGGAAAGGGCACAGGGGGCATGGAGTAACTTGCCATGGCCTGCGCGGTGGCGGTGCCATTGGCGGAAACCACAAAGCTGTTCAGTGTCGGGGTACCCAGGCCATGGT
>NZ_RZPB01001010.1:0-1825 GCF_003998535.1 Mesorhizobium sp. M7A.F.Ca.AU.002.02.1.1
GTGGAGTTCATCGCCATCACAGATCTCGCCGCTCGCATGGCGGCGCTATCCACGGGGGAGGTGGACTATATCGGCCGCGCCGACCTCAAGACCCTCGGCATGTTGAAACGCAATCCCAAGGTGGAAATCGTCGAGGTCACTGGCTACGGGCACTATACCTTGCCGATGAATGTCACGATGGCGCCGTTTGATAATCCGGACGTGCGAATGGCATTGAAATGGGCGATCAATCGCCAAGAAATCGTCGACAAGATCTTTCTTGGCCACGCCACTGTGGCCAACGACAACCCGATCGCGCCGGCCATCAAATTCGCCAAGGATCCGCAACCGCAACACAGCTTCGATCCGGAAAAAGCCAAGCACTACCTGAAAAAGGCCGGAATGGAGAACCTGAAGGTGGACCTCTCGGTGGCCGATGCCGCCTTTGCGGGGGCGGTGGATGCGGCTTCGCTCATTCGCGAAACGGCAGCCCAATGCGGCATCGACGTCAATGTCGTGCGTGAGGCCGAGGACGCTTATTGGGACAATGTCTGGCTGAAGAAACCCTGGTGCGCTTCCTATTGGAGCGGTCGGGCAACCGCCGACTGGATGTTCACGCAAGCCTTTGCCGCGGACTCCAGCTGGAACGAAACGTTCTGGAAAAATCCCCACTTCAACGAATTGCTTGTCCAGGCACGCGCCGAGACGGACGAAGCCAAACGAGCGGCGATGTATGCCGAGATGCAGCAACTAACCCACGATGACGGCGGCAGCATCGTGCTGGTCTTCAACAATTTCGTCAGCGCCCAATCCAAAAAGCTCGCACACGGTGATGTGGCGCCCAACTGGGAGAACGATGGACTGAAAATGGCCGAACGCTGGTGGATCGCCACGGCATGAGATGGCGGGCCGGAGCCGCGATGGTTTTGAGGCTCCGGTCAGCTGGCTCCGAGTGCAGGGTTGCCGCCCAGGAAACGCCACGCACATGAACCCCGTCGCAAGAACGGTCCTGCAGCGCCTTGGCCTCGGTCTGGTCACTTTGTTTATCGTGTCCATCATCATCTTCTCTGCGATCGCGATGCTCCCAGGCGACTTCGCCAAGGCCACGCTCGGGCAGTCGGCGACGCCCGAAACGGTCGCCGCGTTTCAGCGGGAGATCGGCATCGATCGTCCGCCTGTCGAGCGCTACTTCGCTTGGATCGCCCAGATGCTCCATGGCGATTTCGGCTCTTCGTTTGCGAGCCGCACCGGATATCGGCGTACCGTGGCCGAGATCATCGCACCCCGCCTCTACAACACGATGTTCCTTGCAGCGGTGACGGCGCTGATAGCCGTTCCCCTGGCCTTGGGGCTTGGCATTCTGGCTGCGCTGTACCGCAACGGCTGGTTCGACCGGCTGGTGAATGTCGCGACACTGACAACCATTTCATTCCCGGAATTTTTCGTCGCTTATATGCTCGCCTACCTGGTGATCTCGCGCGACACGTTCATCGGATCCGATTTCGCTCAAACGCTGCCTCATTGGCTCACTGTCTCGCTGAACTGGGCGCTCAATGCGGTTCCCAAATTTCCGACATTGTCGAATGTGAACGATCAGACGCCATTTTGGGAGCATCTCTGGAAAGTCGCCCTGCCGGCAATCACCCTTGCGCTTGTAATCGTGGCCCACATGATGCGCATGACCCGAGCGGCCATCATCAACATGCTGTCAAGCCCCTACATCGATATGGCGCGCCTCAAGGGAATGTCCCCGATGGTGATCGTGCTGAGGCATGCCCTGCCCAATGCCTGGGCTCCGATCGTCACTGTGGTCGCGTTCAATCTGGCGTATCTCATCGTCGGAGTG
>NZ_RZPB01001011.1:0-1823 GCF_003998535.1 Mesorhizobium sp. M7A.F.Ca.AU.002.02.1.1
GCTCATCACCGGCATCGATCTGGTCGAGCAGATGATCCGCGTCGCCGCCGGCGAAAAGCTTGGCCTGAAGCAAAGCGACATCGAGCTGAACGGCTGGGCGGTGGAAAGCCGGCTCTATGCCGAAGACCCTTACCGCAATTTCCTGCCTTCGATCGGCCGGCTGACCCGCTACCGGCCGCCGGAGGAAGGACAATTCGGCGATGTCGTCATCCGCAACGACACCGGCGTCACCGAAGGCTCCGAAATCTCGATGTTCTACGATCCGATGCTCGCCAAGCTGTGCACCTGGGCGCCGACGCGTCTGGAAGCCATCGATGCCATGTCGGAAGCGCTCGACAGCTTCGTCGTCGACGGAATCGAGCACAACATTCCGTTCCTGGCTGCCTTGATGCAGCATCAGCGTTGGCGGGAAGGGCGGATATCGACCGCTTTCATATCGGAGGAATATCCCGACGGTTTCGCGCCGGTCGTGCCGAACGACGACGAGAAAGCGGTGCTGGCGTCGATCGCGACCGCAGTGGAACTGCTGCGACGTGATCGGCTTGACCGGCTGGGCGGGCGCCTGGCGCCGCATTCGGGAGCGCTGAAGCGCGACTGGGTCGTGAAGATCGATGATGACTATCTGTCGGCGTCCATCATCGAGGGCATGATTTCCATTCCGATGGAAGTCGATCTGTCGATCGCGGGCGGCAAGGCGCTGACCGTTGCATCCGGCTGGCGGCCGGGCGATCTGGTCTGGCGCGGTACGGTCGGCAAGCGCAAGGTTACGGCTCAGGTCAGGCCGGTCGCCAATGGCTTTCGCATCGCCTGGAAAGGCATGTCGGTGACCGCGCGCGCCATGCTGCCGCGCACCGCCGAACTGGAAAGGCTGATGCCCGAAAAGGTGGCGCCGGACACGTCGAAGCTGCTGCTTTGCCCGATGCCTGGCCTTGTCGTGTCGATTGCCGTTGCCGAAGGCCAGGAGGTCAAGGCAGGCGAGACATTGGCGGTGGTCGAAGCGATGAAGATGGAAAACGTGCTGCGTGCCGAACGCGACCTTGTCGTCTCCAAACTCAACGCCAAGCCTGGCGACAGCCTGGCTGTCGACGCTGTGATCATGGAGTTTGCTTAGGGCTAGCCGGGCAGGCAGCCTGTGATCAGCAGTGGTTTGTGCTGGACTGGCATCGCGCGGTCCCGGACAATACATCTCCATCGACTCAAGGACCTTCACGCAGCACCATGGCCGACGAAAAACTCCCCCGCGATCCCTTGAAGCGAGAAGCGGCGATTGCTGCGGCGCGGCCGGAGGCCCCGGCGCGGCCCTTCGTCCATTTGCTCGTGCATTCGGCCTATTCGCTGCTGGAAGGCGCCTTGCAGATCGGCAAGGTGGTGGCTCATGCGGTCAAGGACGAAGCCCCGGCCATCGCCGTTACCGACACCAACAACCTGTTTGGCGCGCTCGAATTCGCGCAGAAGGCGGTGAAGGACGGCATCCAGCCGATCATCGGCTGCCAGACGGCGCTCGCCTTTTCCGGCGAAAACAGCGATGGCCAGCGCGACCGCCGACGGCAAGGTCCCGATATGCGGCCGGTCGTTCTGCTTGCCGCGACCGAGGCGGGCTATTCCAATCTGGTCAGGCTGGTCAGCCGCGTCTACCTCGAAACGCCGCCGGGCGAAGCCGTGCACCTGACCACGGAAATGATGGAAGGCTATTGTGACGGGTTGATCTGCCTCAGCGGCGGACCGCGCGGACCGATCGGCACCGCGCTCAAGGAAGATCGCCGCGATCTGGCCGAAGCCCGGCTTCTGACTCTCAAGGAGATGTTCGGCGACCGGCTCTATGT
>NZ_RZPB01001012.1:0-1815 GCF_003998535.1 Mesorhizobium sp. M7A.F.Ca.AU.002.02.1.1
CCAGCGCCATGCCGAGCTTGATCGCGTCATGTTCGGAATTGACCTGTACCTCCTTGCCTTCCCAGAGGATCTGGCCGGCGGATTTGCGGTGGCGGCCGTAGAGCGTGGTGACGAACTCGCTGCGTCCGGCGCCGATCAGCCCATAGAGTCCGACGATCTCGCCGGCGCGGACCGTCATCGAGACATTTTCGAAGCCCTTGCCGGACAGGTTTTTCGCCTCGATGATGGCGGCGCCCGGCGTGAAATGCTCCTTGTGATAGACCTGCTCGATCGAGCGGTTGATCATCATCTTGACCAGTTCGGCATCGTTGGTCTCTGCGATGTTGCGGGTGCCGACCAGCGTGCCGTCGCGCAGCACGGATACCCGGTCGGCGAGTTCGAACACTTCCTCCATGCGGTGGCTGATGTAGATGATCGTCACGCCTTCGCCCTTCAGACGGCGGATCAGCGTGAAGAGCTGGTCGGCCTCCTTGCGGGTGAGGTAGGCGGTCGGCTCGTCGAAGATCAGGAATTTGGTGCCGCGCACGGTGGCGCGGGCGGCGGCTATCAGCTGCTGCTGGCCGATGGTCAGGTCGCCGAGCGTGACATGCGCCGGCAGGTCGAAGCCTAGGTCGTCGATGATCGTCTGCGCCTGCCTGACCATGGCGCGCTGCTGCAGGATGCCGAAGCGCGAATTCTCCTCGCCGAGGAACATGTTGGCGGCGACCGTCAGGTGACGGCACAGCACGACTTCCTGGTGCACGGCATTGATGCCGAGCGCCATCGCCTCGTGCGGCGTCGCCAGGGCGGCCGCCTGGCCCTCCCAGACAATCTCTCCGGAGGTGCGCGGCATGACGCCGGTCAGAAGCTTGATGAGCGTGGATTTGCCGGCGCCGTTTTCGCCGACGATGGCGTGGATCTCACCGGACTTGAAGGCGAGATCGACCGGTTTCAGCGCGTGGGTGCCGGGATAGCGCTTCTCCAGGCCACGCAATTCGAGGATAGTCCGCCCCTGTTCCAGAACGGGTGCGGGATGCAGTTCCTGCGCCGTCGAAATCATGACAATCCTCCCAGATTGGCCTCCCGGATTGGCTTCCCAGGCTGGCCTCACGATTGGCACGCGGCGAGGCAGGGATATGCCTCGAAAACAGCCTGGCTCAGGCGTGCGGATTGCCAAGCCGTTCGTGCGGCAGTTTGTGTCTCCGGGGCGAGGTGCCCCGGAGACGATTGCGGATGCGACGGCTCAGAGCTTCGGATTGAGCAGCGCGTCGATCTTGGGATCTTTCATGTTGTCCTTGGTCACCAGATTGGCGCCGGTGTCGACATTGGCTTCGACCTTCTCGCCCTTGGAGGCGGCGAGCGCGGTCTTGATGCCGTCATAGCCCATCCGGTACGGATCCTGGACGACGAGGGCGGAAATGACGCCGTCGTTGAGGAACTTGATCAGCTTCTCGTCGCTGTCGAAACCGACCAGCGCCAGCTTGCCGCCAAGGTTGTTTTCCGCGACGGCCTGGCCGACGCCCTGCGCCATGATCAGGTTGGAAGCGAAGATGCCCTTGAGGTTCGGGTTGGCGGTGATCAGGTCGGTGGCGATGTTGAGGCCGGTGGTGGCCTGGCCGTCGGCATATTTGTCGGCAACCAGCTTGAGGCCCGGATATTTGGCGGCCAGCTGTTCGGTGAAGCCCTGCTTGCGCTGTTCGAGCGAGCCGGCGCCAGGTGCGTTGGTGATCAGGGCAACGTCGCCCTCGATCTTGCCGCCGTTGGCGGCGCCGATGGCAGCTGCGAGGCCGTCGGCAGCGACGCGGCCGCCCTGGACGTTGTCGGTGGTCAGGAACT
>NZ_RZPB01001013.1:0-1806 GCF_003998535.1 Mesorhizobium sp. M7A.F.Ca.AU.002.02.1.1
GCGCAGGACCGGGTGGACGAAAAAACATTCCTCAACGGCATCGGCATTGCCACCGCCGATTTCCACGCCGTCGACAATGATGACGAGCTGGCGGCGGCGCTGAAAGCATTCGACGGCAGCGGCATCCTGAAGACCCGGCGCATGGGATATGACGGCAAGGGCCAGCGCGTCTTCCGCAACATGGAAGCCGGCGGTTTTGCCGGCACATGCGAGGCGATGGGCAATGTGCCGCTGATTCTGGAGTCCTTCGTGCCGTTCGAGCGCGAGATATCGGTGATCGCGGCGCGTGGGCTGGACGGTGCGGTTGTCGCCTACGATCCAGCCGAGAATATCCATCGCAACGGCATTCTCCACACATCGACCTTGCCGGCCGCCATTATGCCGGAGACGGCGCAAGCAGCCCGAACGGCCGCATCGAAGATCCTTGCGGCGCTCGACTATGTCGGTGTCATCGGCGTCGAGTTCTTCGTGCTGGCCGATGGCTCGCTGCTGGCCAACGAGATCGCGCCGCGCGTGCACAATTCCGGCCATTGGACGGAAGCCGCCTGTGTCGTTTCGCAGTTCGAGCAGCATATCCGCGCCATCGCCGGCCTGCCGCTCGGCGGCCCGGACCGCCATTCCGACTGCGTGATGGAAAACCTGATCGGCGACGATGTGCTGCGCGTCCCGGAGCTTCTCGCCGAGCCCGATCTGATG
Organism: Mesorhizobium sp. M7A.F.Ca.AU.002.02.1.1; assembly: GCF_003998535.1. Lineage (NCBI taxonomy): Bacteria > Pseudomonadati > Pseudomonadota > Alphaproteobacteria > Hyphomicrobiales > Phyllobacteriaceae > Mesorhizobium > Mesorhizobium sp. M7A.F.Ca.AU.002.02.1.1. The sequence continues at coordinate 697 of NZ_RZPB01001013.1, forward strand.
CTGCATCTCTACGGCAAGACCGAAGCGCGGCCCGGCCGCAAGATGGGTCATTTCACTCGGATCAGACGTCGCGCCTCATAAGGTTGCCTACTGCGCGTCGTCGCTCTCGTCCTGCCCTGTATTGGCGCAACTCCCATCGCCTTCCTCGCAATTGGCCGCGGCAGCGAGCTGCTTGACGCGGTCATTGGTCAATCTGGGTCAGGCATTGCGAAACTTCCATCGAATGGATCGATCCGCCTTCGCTGGCGGCGGTGGAATGCGCGCACTCGGCATCGCGAAAAGTGATCCAGGCGCGTTGCGCCACCTGCAGCAATCTCTTGCCGTTGGCATCGTCCGAGCTGGTGAGGTTCTGATAGGCCGTGTTGAGCCTGGCGTCGGCCGCCTGGTAATCCTCGCCGGCACAGATGTTCATCATTTGCTGGCTGTCGTCGCTGCGGTCGCATTCCTGCGCGCGCGCAACCGAAGCTGCCGCCAGCAGGACAAGGCAGGCGGCCAGGAACATCCGGCGCATAGTCGTCTCCAAATCATTTCACGGCGACCGCATCATCCCAGCCGGCCCAGGGCCGCGCAATGCCGCAAGGCAGACATGGCGGATAATTGATGACAGGGATGATTCACAGCCGCTATGGAGCACGCTTGCGGTTGACAGGGACAAGGCTCCTCGTTTATGAGCCACCCACAGTTCAAAGGCGCGTCTTCTGGCGCGCCTTAAAATTTCGACCCAACCGGGTCCACACCGACAGGCAAGACCATGAAGATCAAGAATTCGCTCAAGGCGCTGAAGGCGCGTCACCGCGACAACCAGCTGGTTCGCCGCAAGGGCCGCATCTACATCATCAACAAGACCGCCCCGCGCTACAAGGCACGTCAGGGCTGAGTTTTCGGGCAGGAGGCTGTCGCCTCCGCCCATTTGATGCTTGTCGCCGTCTGCCGGCCTTTTCACGCCAAATTCAGTTTGACGTTCTCTCGCCCGGGACTAGAGTCCGGCGATGCGGATTCCTTTTGCATTTTTGACATCTCTGCTTGTTTCCGGCGTCATTTATGGCCCGGCATGGGCGGATGGTGCTGTCGCGCCGCCGTCCACTCAGGATGCGCCGCCCGCCCCAACGA
>NZ_RZPB01001014.1:0-1804 GCF_003998535.1 Mesorhizobium sp. M7A.F.Ca.AU.002.02.1.1
TACTGATACCGAACACGCAGACCGCCGTGATTGTCTCTGGCCGCAAGCGTGCGGTACGCCTATTGTCGGCGACACGTTCCGTGTGCCGTTGGGCCCGCGGGGCAGGGGCTACAGCCGCCCCGGGAGGGTGCGCTTCGGTCACGTTGCACCTCTTCGTTCAACAAAATGCGTCACGACATTTCCAAACACCACCGCCAGCACGAGCACCACGCCCTGGAAAATGCCGGTGTAGAAGGACGACACGCCGCCGGCGAACAGCACCTTCTGCAGCAACATGAGCGTGGCGGCGCCGATGATGCTGGCGATGACACTGCCGCGCCCACCGCTCAGCGACGTGCCGCCGAGCGCCACGGCAGCGAAGGTCAGCATCAGGAAAGAGGCGCCTGCGTTGGGATTTCCTGTCGCAGTTTGAGCGCTGAGCATGAAACCCGCGAGGCCGTAGAGCATGCCACCGATAACAAAGCTTAGAATTCGGACGCGTTTGACATTGATGCCTGACAGATGCGCAGCTGTTTCATCAGCCCCCACGACATAAAGGCCTGTGCCGAACGCCGTGCGTCGGCAAATCATCCAGAGAGCGACAACGCCCGCGACGAAGAGCCCCGAGATCGGGATCACGCCGAAAAGCACGTCGGTCAGATCATAGGAGATGAAATCCGCGACCGTACCTCCCGGCGCGTCGAGGATCACCAATGAAAGGCCCTGGCAGATGATCATCGTCGCCAGCGTGGCGGCGATCGACTGGAGACGCAGCACGGCGACCAGGAAACCGTTTACCAGGCCGACCACGCCTCCGATCGCCAGGCAGATGGCAAGGCTTTCGACTGCCCCCAACGGGCCGTCCAGCGGATAAGCCGCCATGATGACATTGGTTAGCGAGATGACGCCGGCGACGGAAAGGTCGAAGCCTCTGGACAGCACGATCAACGTCTGACCCGCCGCCGCGATCGCAAGGGGAACGGCATTGTTCGTCAGGTTGAGCACTGTGTCGGCGGTCAGCGCGGTAGGATCCCATATGGAATACAGGCCATACAGGATGATGTAGAGAACGATGATGATGCCGGTGCCGCTGGCCAGTAAGGCTTTTGCCCTTGCCGGCATTGACGGGGCGAGGCGGTGAGAGGTGGCTGCCGCCTTGGTTGCAAGAATGCTCATGCCGCGGCCTCGCGCTTTGATTTTGCGGGGTCTCGGGAATGACCGGTAAGGGCTGCGACCAGCGCACGCTCTTCGATGGCTTCGCCCGTGAACTGCTCGAAAATTCGTGCGCCGTAGAGCACCAGACAGCGGTCGGCCAGACGCGTCAGTTCTGTAAGTTCCGATGAATAGAGAAGCACCGATCCACCCCTGTCGGCAAAGGCCTGAATGGCCGCGTAGATAGCCTGCTTGGTGCCGACATCGACGCCTCGGGTCGGATCGTAGAGAAGCAATGTACGCGCGCCCGTAAACATCGCACGCGCAAGCAATGCCTTCTGCTGATTGCCTCCGGAGAGGTCGGCGATACGAAAATCGAGATAGCGAGGATTGAGTTCGACCCCTTCGGATGCCCGTGCGGCACTGTGCCGTTCCAGCGCGGGCCAGACAAAACCGGTCCGGCTGATGTTCTGGATGACGGGCAGCACGATGTTTGCTGCCGTCGACAGTGTCGAGAATATCCCTTCCACCTTGCGTTCTTCGGGAAGGAAGCTCAGTCCGGCCGCGATGGCATGACGTGGGCTTTTAGGTTGTACGGGCTTTCCCCCGACCAGGATTTGTCCCGACGTCGCTTTATCCAGGCCGACAAGGGTGCGGACAAGTTCGCGCTGGC
>NZ_RZPB01001015.1:0-1800 GCF_003998535.1 Mesorhizobium sp. M7A.F.Ca.AU.002.02.1.1
ATCCATGCCGATCTCTACTCGGACTGTCACGTCATTCCGGTCGGAACCGCCGATCCGGTCCGCGCCATGCGCGCTGCCGACCGGCTGCCGATCATTATGCAGTCGCTGACAACGGCTTATGATCTGGTCGTGGTCGAATGCGGACCAGCCGACGCGCAGGGCATCGGCCGTCTGACCGGCGACGCCACCGAGGTCTTTCTCTCCATGCTGGAGGCCGACGACGAGGTGACGCAGGCTGCCGTCAAGCTGATCGAGAACGGCTATCCCGACCTGACGCTGGTGACGCCGCTCGGCCACGAACCGCCCGGCAATCCGGTGCCGGGACGGCGCACTGCCGCCGCCTGAGAGAGCTGCGGATCGCCTGGCGGAGCCGTTCAGCGGTTCGCCCGATCTAGCCCAGTTCCAGGGTCGTTACGCCGAACACCCTTTGCAGGTCCAGTTCCGGGGCAGGCCCCTTGTACATGCGCGTGGTGGTGAAGGTCGGCGCAAAGCCGGCCGCATCGAGCGCAGTTATGAAACCGGTGTTATCGGCGGGGACGTCGATATGCAGCTCGCCGCCCTCACAGGCACCGGCCAGTCCCTCCAGGAGTTGCGAAGCGATTTCCATGTCGTCGGCAAACAGCGGGCCGATCTTGAAGCCGGATCGGCACCGGCGCACCACGCCAAAGCCGGTGACGCCGCGCGAACCGATTGCCGCCAACCCATGATGCGGTTCTTGCAGCCATCGCTTCAGAAAGGCGTCTCGGGGCGCCGGAAAGCAATGGGCGTCATAGGCGACGACATCGGACAGGAGTTGCGTTGTAATCATCCGCAACCCATCGGCCCTGGCCGTCGGGCCTGCCTTGCGCCCGGTGAAGCGGATGGTCTCGTAGGCCGGCGCGAAGCCCTTGCGCCGGTAATTGGCCTGCTGCTCGGCGACGCCGTCAAGGCCGACGGTCCGGCCTGCAAGCCTTTTCATGCCGGCGTCCCACACCGTCTTGCCGTAGCCCATGCCGCGCATGTCAGGCCGGGAGATGTAGAGGCCGATGAAGCCGAATTCGCTGCCATAGGCCACGGCCGAAATTGCCGCGACCATGTCGTCGCCGACAAAGGCGCCGATGAAGCCTTCGGGGTCCGCCGCCTGGAGCATCGCCGGGTCTTCAAGACCTGGGTTCCAGCCTTCCGCAGCTGCCCAGTCGACGAGAAGCGCCAGTTCCTGCAGGGACAGTGTGCGGATGATCGGCGTCATTGCGTTAGCTATCTTCTTCCGAGGGCGCCGCCTGGCCGGCGGCTTTGCGGCGCAGCACCTTGGTCAGCTTCCAGATCGTCGGGCTGTTCTTGACGAAGGCTTTCAGCCGCGCGCCTTGCCGAAGCGTCAGCGCCAGCATGCGGCCCTTCACGGTCAAGGGGACCAGCACTTCGAAATGCCGCGTTTCGATATCGCACCACAGCCGCTTGTAAGGCTCATCTCCTACCGAAAAGTCATACACCTCGAAACCGGTCTCGCAGGCTTCCTGGATGTTGTCGAAGAACAGGAAGTCGCCGGGGCTGGCGTGCCCGAGATCGTCCTCGGCGATCGCTCCGAATTCGCAGATCAGGCGTTTGCCCGAGCGGCTTGAACCGGTAATGGCGCGCAGCTTGCCGGCAACCTCGAGCCCGTGCAGCACGAAGGAAGGCTTGTCCTCGCTAAGTGCTTGCGAAAACAGCGCGCGGAAGAAGCCGCGCACCTGCGCGTCGCCGAAGACGTTGGCGATGCCCATCTTGCGGAAGCGGAGTTCCTTCATCTCGAAGAAGGCGTCGAGCAGCCTGTCGATCTCGTCC
>NZ_RZPB01001016.1:0-1799 GCF_003998535.1 Mesorhizobium sp. M7A.F.Ca.AU.002.02.1.1
GTCTAGGGCGACCGCATCGCGGTTGTCGGCTTTGATCGCGATGGCGCGGCCGCCCTTGGCCTCGATCTCGGCGACGACAGCGCGGGCCTGTTCCTCGCCATGCACATAGGTCAGCGCGACGCTGGCGCCATCGGCCGCCAGCCTCCGCGCAATCGCTGCGCCGATGCCGCGACTGCCGCCGGTGACGAGCGCGGCCTTGCCGTTCAATCTGCTGGAAGACATCGAATTCTCCTTTTATGTAATGATCGATACATAAATATCTGTCAGCCTTGCCCGCTGGCGTCAACTGAATTATGTATCGATCAACACAGAAAGAGCGTCATGTCGGAACGAGGCCGTCCCCGCACCTTCGATCGAACCGCAGCCCTGCGTTGCGCGATGCAGGTGTTTTGGGCGCGTGGTTACGAAGGTGCATCGATGAGCGAACTGACCGCCGCCATGGGCATCAACTCGCCCAGCCTCTACGCTGCCTTCGGCAGCAAGGAGGCGCTGTTCCTGGAGGCGACGGATTTTTACTCGCACACCGAGGGTGCCGACATCTGGCTGGCATTGGACGAGGCTCCGACCGCGCGGCAGGCGATCGAACAATTCCTGTGCCTGACGGCGAAAGCCTATGCGCAGAGCGATCGCCCGCAGGGCTGCCTGATCACGCTGGGCGCACTGCATCAGGATTCGAGCCGCGGCGCCATCTGCGACGATCTGCGCCGCCGTCGTGCCGAAAACCACACCGCCCTGCAAAAACGTCTGGAGCGCGGTATTGCCGAAGGCGAATTGCCGGCGGATTTCGACGCGAGCGCTGCCGCGACCTTCGTCGCCACGGTCCAGCACGGCATGTCGATCCAGGCGCGAGACGGCGCCTTGCACGCTGCCCTGCTGGCGACGGTTGCCGGGGCCATGGCTGCCTGGCAGACGTTGGCCGGCGGCAACGCGGCGTGACAAACGCCGGCTGGTGTGCTCGAAATCCGCCAGCAAGGCCGGGAGGGACGAGAGCGTGAAAAAGGGTTATCGCGAGCTGCTGGACGAGGCGAATGCCGTGATCGAGGTGGTTTCGCCGGAGGAAGCGGCCGGGCTGCTCGACGATGAAGACACCATCTTCGTCGATCTGCGCGATCCACGCGAAGTGGAACGCGACGGCCGGATTCCGGGCGCCAAGCATGTCACGCGCGGCATGCTGGAATTCTGGATCGACCCCGAAAGCCCTTACCACAAGCCGTTCTTCGCCTCGGGAAAGAGCTTCGTGTTCTTCTGCGCCGGCGGCTGGCGCTCTGCCCTGGCCACAAAGACGGCGCAGGACATGGGGCTTTCGCCGGTCAAGCACATCCTCGGCGGCTACACCGCCTGGAAGGCCGCCGGACTGCCGGTCGAACCCGGCGAGCAGAAGAAATAATCTCGACCGCCGCTCAATGCAGCAGCAATGGCTCGCGATGCGTCACGAAGCCGACCGCGCGTTCGACCACGCCCTTGTCGGCAAGAATGCGGCGATGGCCAAGCCCGTCGGCCCAGTAGAGCCGCACATGGCCGCCGGCACCGGCATAGCGCCTTGCGTGATCGGCCGAGACTTCGCGGTCGTCCGGCGCGTGGATGACCAGGGTCGGCACCGGTGCCTGGGCGAGCTGGCGGTCGCCGGTGAATTCGTGCAGCGGCCGGCCGGAAAGATGCTCGACCCGGTCCGCCATGGCGGCTTGCGAGCGCGGGCCGACATTCAACATATGACTGAAGTCGGCAAAGATCGCCGGCAGGGAACTTGGCGCCGCGATCAGCACCAGGCGTCCCGCCGCCAGCGGCGGGATGTTCTTGAC
>NZ_RZPB01001017.1:0-1795 GCF_003998535.1 Mesorhizobium sp. M7A.F.Ca.AU.002.02.1.1
ACATATGGGTGTTGGTCAGGTGATCGAGGATTTCATCGATGCACTCTTCCGCCGCCGCACGGCCGACTTCCGGCTGCGATCCCGCACCGAGCCCCTCGGTGACGTGAGCGCCGAGCTGGATCAGGCGGCCTGCCTTCGACATGGTCAGCGCCTGCGCGTCGGTGTTGGCCACCACGAACTCGACGCCGCGCAAACCGGCGGTGATCATGTTGTTGACGGCATTGCCGCCGCCGCCGCCGACACCGAACACGGTGATGCGCGGCTTAAGCTCGGTGATGTCCGGCTTTTGCAGATTGATGGTCATTGTCTCCGTCCTTTGCCTTTCACGCCGCTTCGCCGCCGCGGCCGCCTATGGGGCTGTCCCCGTCAATTTTAGAAACTGTCTCTCAACCACTGACTCATGCGATGCAGTTTTCCGCCCGTTCCGGTCATTTTGAGACCGGAAATTCCTTTCGCCGGATGGCTCTCGAAGCTCGCCATCTGCGGGTAGATCAGAAGCCCCACCGCGGCCGAGAAGGCCGGCCCCTTCGCCGCTTCCGGCAGGCCGGCCACGCCGAGCGGGCGGCCGATGCGCACATTTCGTCCCAGAATGCGGCGCGCCGCCTCCGGCAGGCCGGCAAGCTGGCTGGCGCCGCCGGTAAGAACCACACGCTTGCCCACTGCATTGCCATAGCCGGACTTGTTCAGCCGGTCGCGCAGCAGTTCGAGCGTCTCGTCGATGCGGGCGCGCACGATGCGCGTCATCACCGAGCGCGGGATCTGCAAGGGCACGTCGCCATCGTCACCGATCGGCTGGATCGAGACCAGGTCGCGATCGTCGGCGCTGCCGGGCAGCGCCGAACCATGCATCACCTTCAGCCGTTCGGCGGCATCAAGCGAGGTCGACAGCCCCTTGGCCATGTCCAGCGTGACATGGTTGCCGCCGATGGCGATGGCGTCGCCATGGACGAACTTGCCTTCCGAAAACACCGAGATCGTCGTCGTGCCGCCGCCCATGTCGATGCAGGCCGCACCCATTTCCAGCTCGTCGTCGACCAGCGCCGCCAGCCCGCTGGCATAGGGCGTCGCCACCATGCGCTCGACCGACAGATGCGAACGGTTGATGGACAGCTCCAGATTGCGCATCGGCGCGGCGTCGCCGGTCAGCACATGCATGTCGACGCCGAGTGCGTCGCCGACCATGCCGCGCGGATCGCGCACGCCGCGTTCGGCATCCAGCGAGAAGCCGACGGGAAGCGAATGGATCACTTCGCGCTCGGCCTTCAGCGCCTGCTTGGCGCCTGCACCGAGAACGCGCTTGATGTCGGCCTCGTCGGCCTCGTGGCCGCCAAGATTGATGGTGGCGGAGAAGGCTTCGCTCTTCAGCCGGCCGGCCGTCATGTTGACGATCAGCGAATCAACCGTCAGCCCGGCCATGCGCTCGGCTGCGTCGACGGAAAGGCGGATGGCATGCTCCGCCCTGTCGAGATCGACCACGACACCCGACTTCACGCCTTGCGACTTCTGATGGCCGATGCCGATCACCTGGATCCGGTGCGAACGGCCGCGCAGCAGCTTGCCGTCATCGCACGGCTTGAGCTTGGCCACCATGCAGCAGACCTTGCTCGAACCGACATCCAGCACCGTCAGGGTGCCAGACCGGCGCGACGCGGCATCGCCAGGACTGCCAAGCCAGCTCATATCTTCGTCTCCGGCTTGCGCTTCAGGCTCTTGGGTTTCTCGTTGAGGGCGGCTTCGCGCTGCGTCGCCGCTTCCGCCGTCAACTGGACGACCAGCCGGTCCGTCAGGCGCATGT
>NZ_RZPB01001018.1:0-1791 GCF_003998535.1 Mesorhizobium sp. M7A.F.Ca.AU.002.02.1.1
GGCCCCCCCGCCGATAACGGCGCTAACGCGCTCGGCGTTGGTGCCCGCCGCCTGCCGGAACAGTTCATGGTCGTCGGCATGAATGGCGACGACGATCTCGCTGGTCCGCGGGTGGGCCAGAAAAATGTCAAGCGTGTGTGCGATAACGGCAAAGCCGCCAATGTGTTGATATTGCTTCGGTCCGTTGGCCTGTCCGGCGCGCGCACCACGGCCGGCCGCGACGATTACCACCGCGACCTTGCCATCCGCACTCGAAACGTGATTTTCACTTGCGTCAGTCATTGCAGATTGGCTTAGCGCACGATCCCGAAAAGTGTAATCGGTTTTCGGCAAAGATCGTGCGTCAAATATGAATCCCAAAGCGTCCTTTGCGCGTCCCACGGGGCGCGCGGCGCTTTGGCCGCACCCAGTCCCGAAGGCCAGCATTTTTCCGATTGCGCCTTAATGTGGCGTCATTCCGCGTTGCACATTGCGGCCGATATGGCTAGAGAATGTGCAACGAATGAAGATGCTTGGTTTTTGTGCATGGTTAATTTGACCAAATTGGCCGCGCCGCTTAACGTCGGCGGCGTGAAACTCCGCAATCGCGTGTTCCTCGCGCCGATGTCGGGCATTACGGACGAGCCGTTCCGGCAGCGTGCCCACGCGCATGGTGCGGGCTTGGTCGTGTCCGAAATGGTTGCCAGCGGCGAGCTCGCCAAGGGCAGGGCCGGTTTCAACCTGCGCATACGCCACTCCGGCCTGCCCGTCCATATGGTTCAGCTTGCAGGCCGCGAGGCGATGCACATGGCCGAAGGTGCCAGAATCGCCGCCGGCGAGGGCGCCGACATTATCGACATCAACATGGGATGCCCGGCCAAGAAGGTCACCGGCGGTTATGCCGGCTCGGCATTGATGCTGGATCTCGACCACGCACTGTCGCTGATCGACGCCGTTGTCGGCGCGGTCGAGGTGCCAGTGACGGTCAAGATGCGGCTTGGCTGGGACGAAGGCGCGCTCAACGCGCCGATGCTGGCGCGCCGCGCCGAGCAGGCCGGTGTCAGCATGGTGACCGTGCACGGCCGAACGCGCTGCCAGTTCTATCAGGGCAAGGCCGACTGGCGCGCCATCGCCCGCGTCAAGGAAGCCGTGTCCATCCCGGTCGTCGCCAATGGTGACGTCTCTTCGCCGGCGGAAGCGGCCGACATTCTCGATCAATCGGGTGCCGACGCCGTGATGATTGGCCGTGCCCATTATGGCGCGCCTTGGATCGCAGGTGGCGTTGCGGCCGCAGCGACAGGCGAAGCGACGCCAAATATTCCACAGAACCCGACGGCGCTCGCCGACTACATCGTGGCCCACTATGAGGATATGCTGGCGCTCTACGGCGCCGAAAGCGGCCTGCGCCAGGCGCGCAAGCATCTTGGCTGGTATCTTGATCGGCATGCCGGCGGCGTAGCCGACGACAGCCGAAAGGCCATACTGACCGCATTCGAGCCCGCGCGCGTCATTGCCTTGCTGCGCGATGTGTTTTCGCGCGATCCGCAACCTTTGACCCTGCGGAGTGCCCCATGAACGCCGCCGCCGGCCAAGGCGCTGAAATGGCGGATGCCGCCCAGATCGTACTCAACACCATCCGCCGCCCGGTGATCATGATCAGCGAGGAAGGCTTCATCACCTTTGCCAACGCCGACGCGGAGGACTTCTTTCGTTCAAGCGCGACCATGCTCGCCCGCAACACGCTGTCAAAACTCATTCCCTTCGGCAGCCCGCTGCTGACGCTGGTCGACCAGGTGCGCGAGCGCCTGGCAC
>NZ_RZPB01001019.1:0-1791 GCF_003998535.1 Mesorhizobium sp. M7A.F.Ca.AU.002.02.1.1
CTTCACCCGCTTCGGCATCGTCAACTGGCGCGCCGCCGCGTTCATGGCGCGCCAGTTGACGATGCCGAAGCGGGTGAAGCGATCCTCCTCGCCGAGATAGATGTTTTCGGCGACGGTCAGATTGAGCACCAGCGACTGTTCCTGGAACACCATGCCGATGCCGTGCCGTGCCGCGTCGCGCGGACTGCGCATGCGCAGCTGTTCGCCGTCCAGCGTCAGGCTGCCGCCATCCGGCCGGTAGCTGCCGGCCAGCACGCGCATCAGCGTCGACTTGCCGGCGCCGTTCTCGCCGATCAGGCCTACCACCTCGTTCGGCCGGACTTCGATCGAAACGTCGCGCAGCGCCTGGACGCCGGGAAAGTTCTTGATGATGCCGGATGCGTTCAGCATGGCGCTCACTTGACGATCCTGAGGCGAACGCGATCGAGCGACAGCGCCACCGCGGCGATGATCATCAGGCCCTGCACGGTCTGCTGGATATAGGGCGAGATGCCGAGCAGGATCATGCCATTGGCCAGCACGGTGACGATCAGCACGCCGATCAGCGTGTTGACGACGCCGCCTTCGCCGCCGGTGAGCGCCGTGCCGCCGACGACGACGGCGGTGACCGCTGCGAACAGCCTGCCGTCACCGATGACGGCATGCGACTGGCCAAGCTGGGCAGCGGCAAGCACGCCCGATATGCCGAAGAAGAAACCGGCCAACGCAAAGGCGGTGATGCGCACACGCACCACGTTGACGCCGGAGAGCTTGGCGACATCCTCATCACCGCCGATCGCCAGAATGTGGCGCCCGAGCTTGGTGTGGTACTGAATGACGGCGGCGAGCAGGAAAGCGCCAAAGGCGACCCAGACTGCCACCGGCAAGCCCAGGAAACGGTGCAGTGCGAGGTCGCGGATCGAGGCGTCGTTGAGCCGGATCGCCGAGCCGCCCAGCATATAGACTGACAGGCCAAGGCCGATGAACCACATGCCGAGCGTCGCCATGAAGGAGGGGATGCGCAGCATGGTCTGGACGAGGCCGCTGACGAACCCCATCGCGGTGCCGGCGACAATTGCGGCGAGCACCGCCCACCAGCCATAGTCATTGGCGTTCGCGTCATTGGCGGCGAGCAGCACCACCACCATGGCCGACACCGACAGCGTGCCCTCCACGGAGAGGTCGATGCTGCCCATCAGGATGATGAAGGTCAGCCCCATGGCCAGCGTCAGCGGCACGGCGGCCGAATTGGCAAGCCGCACCAGGTTGCGCAACTCGATGAAATTGGGATTGGCGATGGCGATCAGCACGCAGAGCACGATCAGCACCGCCAGCGGCGCCAGGCTGCGCCAGCGCCTGCCACCGAACACGGTGGCGATGCGGCCGGGGAGAACTGTCATAAGCGTCGTCCGCTCGATGTCCGAAACGGACTTCAGGGGTTCTGTATGGATTGTCAAGAAACCGCTTCCCGTCTGCTGATGACAGCCGTCGCGACGAGGGGATCGCGACGGCTGCGGGAGGAAGCGGGCCACCAGGGAGATGCGGCCCGCTCCGGTTGATCAGGTGCGGATGGCTCCAGTCACCCGGCCCCACAGATCGTTCCAGTCGATCTCCGGCTTGGAATCGACATTGGTCTTGTAATATTCCTCGACATTGTCATGCGAGATCAGCACCGCCTTGCCGTAGAACTCGCGGTGTTCCGGCGGCTCCTTGGTCGGATCGAACTTGCCGATCTTGGCGTTGTAGCCGATGGCGAGACCCATGCCGCCCTGCCAGAACGGATCGGACGTAACGGTGCAGGCGAACTCGCCC
>NZ_RZPB01000101.1:0-12427 GCF_003998535.1 Mesorhizobium sp. M7A.F.Ca.AU.002.02.1.1
ATTTTGAGTTCCTCACTCTGTTGGTTCGACTCTGCGGTCGTTTTTCTTGTTTCTTGTTAGGAGAATAATGACCGCAAGGGAAAGCGGTAAGCAAGACCGAATGCGACATGCCGTGGCGTAAATCGTACGTCGCAATTGGACCAATGAAATCGGCATTCAAAGAAACGCGCGCGGCACCTTCTCCTCGAAATTGCGCTCGAAGACGAGGGTTTCGTCCTCATAGGCCTCGATTCTGGCGCTGACGCTGAAGTTTTGCCCGTCCGATCGCATTTCGGCTGTCGTTTCGGTGCGTACTGACCATCCGTTTCGCGACAGGGTCTGCGTCCAGTGCGTCTTCCCCGAGGCCGACAGCGGATCGTCGGGATGGATCGTCCAGGTCTCGCGGGCGATGCTGCCATTGGCGAGGCCATGGGCGAGATCGCGCACCTCGCCGAAATCGTCAACAATGGAAAGCGTCACCATTCCGGTCTTCTCATCACGATCGACATGACGCTCTGAATTGGCGGCGCGGATCGTCTCTGTTGCCCAGGGGGTGGCACCTTCCGGCTCGGCGAACGTTACTTCGTCGCCTGTCGCCAGCGGCCGCAGCGGCAAATTGAGCGTCGCCGTCGACAAGGTGAGCTGGACCGGCTCCGGCGACGGCCAGATGGCAGGCCAATAGGCGTTCGAAACGGCAACACGCAGCCGGTGGCCGGCCGGCACACGATAGGCGCATTGATCGAGCACGACGCGCACCGAGACGGTTTCGCCCGGCACCAGCGCCTCGGGGAATTCGTGCGAATTGCGGTGCGTCAGATTGAGCACGCCATAGGAGATCAACTCCGAGGCGCCGTCGGGATGCACATCGCAAAGCCGGACCGCGATGTTGGCCTGCGGACGATCAGAGGACAGCCGCAGCTCGACCTCCGGCGCTCCGACGATGTCGATCGGCTCGCTGAGTTCCGGCTGGTCGAAACACACCGACAGCGCATCGTCGGGGCGCTGGTCGCCGGGCAGTTCGGGACCGAAGGTGAAGGGAAAATACTCGCCGCCGGCCAGGCCGCAGCTTTGCGGAGAGGCGATGATGGCGGGTTTTTCCGTTGAGGAGATCAGATCGAGCGTTTGCATCTTGATGGTTGGCGAGGGCCATTCCTGCTCCGCCACCCAACGGCCGGGACGCTCGGGGTGCCAGCGCGCCGGACGCACGCTGTCCATGACATAGGCGCGGTAGGCCGGGTCGGCCTCGACGCCGGTGTCGACACCCTTCAGCCAGCGGTCCCACCAGCGCAAGGCCTCCTGCAGGAAGCCGATGGCAGGCTTGGGCCCGGCGTAGTGCGGGTATTTGTGGATCCATGGCCCGACGATGCCCTTGACCGGGGCTTGGATGTTGGTCGCCAGATGCGAGACGGTGTTGCGGTAGCCGTCATGCCAGCCGCCGATCGACAGCACGGCGGCTTTGACGGCGGAAAAATCCTCGCAGATCGAGCCGCGCTTCCAGTAGGCATCACGGTGCTGGTGTTTCAGCCACAGCGGCGCCAGGAAGGATTGGTTCTCCAGCCGGGTCAGCCACAGATCGCGCCACCGGTTGTCGCCGGCCAAAAGCGGATCCGGCGGCCGCGACGAGTAGGACAGCATGGTCGAGGCCCAGCCGAAATTCTCGATCAGCAGGCAGCCGCCCTTGTAGTGGATGTCGTCGGCATAGCGGTCGACGGTCGAGCACAGGCTGATCACCGCTTTCAGCGCCGGCGGCCGCTTGGCCGCCACCTGCAGGCAGTTGAAGCCGCCCCAGGAAATGCCCATCATGCCGACATTGCCGTTGCACCAGGGCTGGCTTGCCGCCCAGGCGATGACGTCGCAGGCGTCCTGCAATTCCTGCTCGGAATATTCGTCGTCCATCAGCCCTTCGGAATCGCCATTGCCGCGCATGTCGACGCGGATCGAGGCATAGCCGTGGCCGGCGAAATAAGGATGCGTCAGCTGATCGCGAAAGATGGTGCCGTCGCGCTTGCGGTAGGGCAGATGCTCTAGGATGACAGGCACCGGATCGTCGCCCGCATCCTCCGGCATCCACACCCGCGCCGACAGGCGGCAGCCATCCGGCATGACGATGCCCATGTCCGGGAATTCGACGATTTTGCGGGCAAATTCGGTGACGGTTTTCATGGCATGCTCCAGGATCGCCAGATGATGGAGCCTGCCGTGCCGCGTCGTGGGCCAGCCAACGAATTCGGCTGGTCAATCCGCGTCAGTTCAGCGGGATATCGTTATCGTCCTTGTTCGCCTGATAGATGTTGGACAATTCATCGTAGCGCGCCGAAATCGCGCCGATACGGGTCTCCAGCCGTCGCCGCTCTGCCTCGGGCAACGCTCGCACCAGCCTGCGGATAGAAAAGCTCTTCCAGTAGGCATTCTCGGCATTGTAGCCGCCGGGATCGAGGGTGAAGACCTCTTTCAGGATCTTCAGGTCGTGCGGGATGGCGAAGCTGTCGCGCGAATCCTCGTGGCTGAACAGATAGTAGAAATTATCGAAGCCGGTCCAGGTGATCGCCGACAGGCACAGCGAGCAGGGTTCGTGCGTGGCGATGAAGATGGCGTCTTTCGTATCGACGCGCTCAGCCCTGGGCATTTCGTAGAAACGCTTCAGGCAGTGGACCTCGCCATGCCAGAGCGGGTTTTCCATCTCGTTGTTGGTTTCAGCCAGCACCAGCGAACGGTCGTCCTTGCGCAGGATCGCCGCGCCGAACAGCTTGTTGCCATAGGTAACGCCGTCGGCCGTCTTCGGCACGATGTCGTGCTCGATCACATCGAGCAGGCGGTCGATCAGTGAAATATCGGTCACAGGAGGCTCTCGTTGGGCAAGTGGATCTCGTAGGCGTGCGAGAAATGGAACTCTTCGAGATTGGAGCCATCGCCGCCACGGTCGACGATCAGGAAGTCCTGAGCCTCGCCGAGCGGCGTCAGCACGCCATGCCAGAGATTGCGCCGGTAATTGATGCCTTGTCCGGGTGCGGTGATGAAGGCATGCGGCTCGCCCGGCCCCTGCTCCCCGTCATGGCAGACGACGACCAGGAAGGGGCGCGGCGAGAGCGGGATGAAGGCCTGGCTGCCGAAGGGATGGCGCTCGACCATGCTCAATTTCAGGGGCAATTCGTAGGGCGTGCCGCGCACCATCGAGATCAGCACGCGGGCGTTCGGACCGGTTGCTTCGGCGGTAGCCAGATCATGATAGCGCTCGGCCCTGCCGCCATTGATCGGGTAGTGGTTGTCGCCGCCCATGTCGATGACATCGCCGAAGGGGGCAAAGCCCTCGCGGGTCAGCGGCCGCGCGACGATACGGGTCACAGCGCGCGCCTTGCGATGCCGGCGCCGCCGAGCTTGGCGTGCCGGTTGACGTCCTTGTAGAGCAGATAGCGGAATTTACCCGGGCCACCGGCATAGCAGGCCTGCGGGCAGAAGGCGCGCAGCCACATATAGTCGCCGGCCTCGACCTCGACCCAGTCCTGGTTGAGGCGGTAGACGGCCTTACCCTCCAGCACATAGAGACCGTGCTCCATGACATGGGTCTCGGCGAAGGGAATGACCGCGCCGGGTTCCAGCGTGACAATGGTCATGTGCATGTCGTGGCGCAAATCTGCCGGATCGACGAACCGCGTCGTCGCCCAGCGGCCTTCGGTGCCGGGCATCGGCGTTGGCGCGATCTCCTGCTCATTGGTGAAGAAGGCTTCCGGCACATCGAGACCGTCGACCACCTCGTAAGCCTTGCGAATCCAGTGGAAGCGCACGGCGGCCCTGCTTTCGTTGCGAACCGTCCAGCCGCTGGCCGGCGGCAGGAAGGCAAAGCCGCCGGGCCGCAACACATGCGTCTTGCCGGCAAGCAGAACCGTCAGTTCGCCTTCGACCACGAACAGAGCGCCTTCGGCGCCGGCATCGGGTTCCGGCCGATCGCTGCCGCCGCCGGGCGCGACCTCGACAATGTATTGCGAGAACGTCTCGGCAAAACCCGATAGCGGTCGCGACAAGATCCAGACGCGGGTTTCGTCCCAGAACGGCAACGCACTGGTGACGATGTCCTGCATCACACCCCGGGGAATGACGGCATAGGCCTCAGTGAAGACGGCGCGGCCGGTCAGAAGCTCGTTCTGGCCGGAATGACCGCCATGTGGCGCGTAATAGGTTCGCTCGGGCATCCTGATCGTATCCATGGTTTCAAACCTATTGCGGAAGCATGTCCTTGAGGCGGAGCAGCGCGATGCGCTCGACCTGTTTGCAGGCGGTCTCGAATTCGACGCCGCGGCTGTTGCCGATGCGCGCCTCGAACTCCGCCAGGATTTCCCCCTTCGTCTTTCCCTTCACCGCGATGATGAAAGGGAAGCCGAAGGTGGTGACGTAGGCGGCGTTGAGCTTGGAAAACAGTTCGCGCTCCTTGTCGGTCAGCGCGTCGAGGCCGGCCGAGGCCTGTTCCCTGGTCGATTCCGCCGTCAGCCGTTTGGCCTTGGCCAGTTTGCCGGCAAGGTCGGGATGGGCGTTGAGCACCGAAAGCCGCTCGGTTTCGCTGGCGGAGCGGAAGATACGGCAAAGCGCATTGTGCAGGCCGCCCGAAGTGTCATGCGCCGGGCCTAGTTCCAGTTCGTAGGCGCGTTCGGCGATCCAGGGCGAATGCTCGAACACGCCGCCGAAAGTGTGGACGAAGGTCTCGAATTCCATCTTCGATGGGCGGAGTGCCGCCGGTTGATAAGGATTGACCTCTTGCCAGTGCTTGGCGATGTCGATGCGCCTCGCCAGCCAGACCTTGTCGTGCGACTTCACATAGTCGACGAAGCGCTTCAGCGCCGCCACCCGGCCCGGCCGCCCGACGAGGCGGCAGTGCAGGCCGATGTTCATCATGCGTGGCCGGCCGGCCTTGCCCTCGGCATAGAGCGTATCGAAGCTGTCCTTCAAATAGGCAAAGAACTGGTCGCCCGAGTTGAAACCTTGCGGCGTGGCGAACCGCATGTCGTTGGCGTCGAGCGTATAGGGGATGATGAGCTGCGCGCCGCCCTCATGCTCGAACCAGTACGGCAGCTCGTCGTCATAGGTGTCCGACACATAGTCGAAGCCGCCTTCTTCCGCCACAATCCGCACCGTGTTGATCGATGTGCGACCCGTATACCAGCCGGTCGGGCGCGCGCCGGTCACTTCGTAGTGCAGCTTGATCGCCGCCTCGAGGTCGCGGCGCTCATCCTCGGCGCTGTGGTCGCGGTAGTCGATCCATCTTAAGCCGTGCGAAGCGATCTCCCAGCCGGCGTCCTGCATGGCCGCTACCTGATCCGGCGAACGGGCGAGCGCTGTGGCGACGCCGTAGCAGGTGATCGGCACTTGCGACTCGGTGAACAGCCGGAGCAGCCGCCAGAAGCCGGCGCGGGCGCCGTATTCGTAGATGGATTCCATGTTCCAGTGGCGTTGACCCACCCAGGGTGCCGCGCCGACGATTTCCGACAGGAAGGCTTCGGACGCCTTGTCGCCATGCAACACGCAGTTTTCGCCGCCTTCCTCGTAATTGACGACGAACTGCACGGCGACATGTGCACCGCCAGGCCATTTCGGGTCCGGCGGATTGGCTCCGTAGCCACGCATGTCTCTGCTGTAACGCATCGTCCCTCCCGCCGGGCACGGCCCGAAGTATGATCAGAATATCGAAAGGGTGCTTCTCGCATTCCCCCGAAAATTTTTGAAAGTGTTTTTGTCGCACTCCGCTCGACCGGGACTTATGCATCGCCTTTAATTGGCGCACAATTCACTGTTGATACTTGACCGTACCGGGCCAATTCGCTCGTACCGGAAATGGGAGGCGGCCAATGGCAGAAACGTCGAAAGCCGACGGCGGGCGTCTGACGACCCATGTCCTCGACACGGCGACCGGCAAGCCGGCGGCGGGACTGTCGATCGCGCTCTATCACCTCGAGGGCAAGGCGCGGACACATCTGAAGACCGTTCTCACCAATGCCGACGGCCGTTGCGACAAGCCGCTGCTCGCCGGCGCGGAATTCCGCACCGGCGAATACGAACTGGTCTTCGCCGCCGGCGACTATTTGCGCCAGCAGGGGTTGAGCCTGCCGAAACCGGCCTTTCTCGATGTGATACCGATCCGCTTCGGCATGGCCGAGCCTGTGCATTATCATGTGCCACTGCTGGTCTCGCCCTACGGTTACTCGACCTACAGGGGGAGCTGAGGCATGACCAAAATTAGCATCCGCAACGAAATCCGCTTCATTCTCAATGGCAGGGATGTGGCGCTTTCGTCGGTGGCACCCGACGCGACCTTGCTCGACTGGCTGCGGCTCGACCGTTCGCTGCGCGGCACCAAGGAAGGGTGTGCCGAGGGAGACTGCGGTGCCTGCACCGTGCTGGTCGGCAAGCTGTCGGAGGGCGGCTTGGTCTATGAAAGCGTCAATGCCTGCATCCGCTTCCTCGGCTCGCTCGACGGCACACACGTCGTAACGGTCGAGCATCTGCGTGGCGGGCCAGGCCAGTTGCATCCGGTGCAGCAGGCGATGGTCGATTTCCACGGCTCGCAATGCGGCTTCTGCACGCCCGGCTTCGTCATGTCGCTCTATGGCTTGTGGATGAAGTCGCCTGATCCCTCGAACGCGGATGTCGAAAAAGCTTTGCAAGGCAATCTCTGCCGCTGCACCGGCTATGAGGCGATCATGCGCGCCGCGCATGCCATCTCCAGCTACGGCAAGGCGGCAAAGGACCCGCTGGCCACGGAACGCAAGGCGATCACCGCGAGGCTCGAGGCCATGCGTGACGGCGCCCGGGTCGAGATCGGAACCGGCAAGGCGCGGCTGGTCGTGCCGGCCGATGTCGACGATTTCGCCGCCGTGCTGGACAAGGAACCCGGCGCTACCATCGTGGCCGGCTCGACCGATGTCGGCCTGTGGGTGACCAAGCACATGCGCGATATTTCACCGGCCATTTTCATCGGCGATCTCGACGGGCTTTGCACCATCTCGGAAGACAAGGGCGTCATTTCGATCGGCGCCGGCGTCACCTACACTGACGCCTTCGCGACATTGGCGAAGCGCATCCCGGCGTTGGGGCCATTGTTCGATCGCATCGGCGGCGAACAGGTGCGCAACATGGGCACCATCGGCGGCAACATCGCCAACGGCTCGCCGATCGGAGATACGCCACCGCCATTGATCGCGCTTGGCGCAAGTCTCACCTTGCGCAAGGGCAAGAAGCAGCGGACGATCCCGTTGGAAACCTTCTTCATCGCCTACGGCAAACAGGATCGGCAGCCGGGTGAATTCGTCGAGGCCGTGCATGTGTCGGTGCCGGCCAAGGAAACGAAGTTTGCCGTCTACAAGATCACCAAGCGTCGCGACGAGGACATTACCGCGGCCCTTGGCGCGTTTTTCCTGAATCTGGCCAAGGACGGCACGGTGGCGGAGGTGCGCATCGCCTATGGCGGCATGGCGGCGACGCCGAAGCGGGCGTCTTCCGTCGAAAAAGCGCTGTTCGGCAAGCCATGGACCGAACAGACGGTTGAAGCGGCGATGGCCGAATATGCCAGGGATTTCACCCCGCTGACCGACATGCGGGCCTCGGCCGAATATCGCGCCCTGGCAGCGAAAAACCTGCTGCTGCGCTTTTTTGCCGAGAGCAGCGGCACCAGAGAGCCGGTCCAGGTTTCAAGGCACGAGGCGGCATGATGAACAAGCACGCTGCCCCCAACCTCAAGGCTGAAAAGATCGCTGGCGGCGTCGCCACCGATCAGCGCCACGATTCCGCGCACAAACATGTCAGCGGTACCGCCGTCTACATCGACGACATGCCGGAACCATCAGGCACGCTGCATGGCTGCCTAGGGCTTTCCGGTGCCACGCATGCCACCATCACCAGCATGGATCTCTCGGCGGTGCGTACAGCGCCCGGCGTTGTCGACGTGCTGACGGCCAGTGACGTGCCGGGCGAAAACGACATTTCGCCGACCGGCCGCCACGACGAGCCGGTGCTTGCCGACGGCAAGGTGCAATTCTACGGCCAGCCTATCTTCTGCGTTATTGCGCAAACTCGCGAGCAGGCGCGCCGCGCCACAAGATTGGCAAAGGTCGAATACAAGGAATTGCCTTTCGTCACCGACATCGGCGCGCTCGATCCGAAGAAGGACAAGCTCGTCACGCCGCCTCTCACTCTGAAGCGCGGCGATGCCGCTACGGCGATCCGTCAGGCGCCGCGCCGGCTAAAGGGAAGAATGCGCATCGGCGGCCAGGAACACTTCTACCTCGAAGGCCATATCGCCATGGCCGTTCCTGGCGAGGATCAGGACGTCACCATCTATTCCTCGACCCAGCATCCAAGCGAAGTCCAGCACATGGTCAGCCATGCGCTCGGCGTGCCGAGCAATGCCGTCACGGTGGAAATCCGCCGCATGGGAGGCGGCTTCGGCGGCAAGGAAACGCAGGGAAATCAGTTTGCCGCATTGGCCGCGATCGCCGCGAAGAAGCACCACCGCGCCGTGAAGATCCGGCCCGACCGCGACGACGACATGATCGCCACCGGAAAGCGTCATGATTTCCTCGTCGATTACGAGGTCGGCTTCGATGACGAGGGCAACATCCTCGGCGTCGATTTCATGTTCGCGGCGCGCTGCGGTTTTTCGTCGGACCTTTCCGGCCCGGTAACCGATCGCGCGCTGTTCCATTGCGACAACACTTATTTCTGGCCGGCTGTGCATGCGCAGTCGGCGCCGCTCTACACCAACACCGTGTCGAACACCGCCTTTCGTGGTTTCGGCGGCCCGCAAGGCATGGTCGGCGCCGAGCGCGTCATCGACGAGGTGGCCTTTGCCGTCGGCAAGGATCCGCTCGAAATCCGCAAGAAGAATTTCTACGGCACCAGTAGCGAGGGGGGCCGCAACATCACGCCCTACCACCAGACGGTCGAGGATAACATCATCCAGCGCATCGTCGCCGAGCTTGAGCAAAGCGCGAGCTATGCGCGGCGGCGGCGTGAAATATCGGCCTTCAATGCCAACAGCCGTTTCATCAAGCGGGGCCTGGCTCTGACGCCGGTCAAGTTCGGCATCTCGTTCACCGCCACGCATTACAATCAGGCCGGCGCGCTGGTGCATGTCTACACCGACGGTTCGGTGCACCTGAACCATGGCGGAACCGAGATGGGGCAGGGCCTCTACGTCAAGGTGGCGCAGGTGGTGGCGGAAGAGTTCCAGATCGATCTCGACCAGGTGAAGATCACCGCGACAACGACTGGCAAGGTGCCGAACACTTCGGCTACGGCAGCGTCGTCCGGCTCCGACCTCAACGGCATGGCGGCGCAGAATGGCGCGCGCCAGATCAAGGATCGGCTGACCGATTTCGCCGCCGAAAAATATCAGGTGCCGCGTGATCAGGTGCTGTTCCTGCCCAACCGGGTGCGTATCGGCAACCAGGAAATCGCCTTCGCCGACCTCGTCAAGCAGGCCTATATGGCCCGCATCCAGCTGTCGGCGGCTGGTTTCTACAAGACGCCGAAAATCCACTGGAACCGCGACAAGGGCGAGGGCCGCCCCTTCTATTATTTCGCCTATGGCGCCTCGTGCTCGGAAGTCTCGGTCGACACGCTGACCGGCGAATACATGGTCGAGCGTACCGATATTCTCCATGACTGTGGCCGCTCGCTGAACCGGGCGATCGATATCGGCCAGATCGAAGGCGGCTTCATCCAGGGCATGGGCTGGCTGACGACGGAAGAACTGTGGTGGGACGCCAAGGGCCGGCTGCGCACGCATGCACCGTCGACCTACAAGATCCCGCTCGCCTCCGACCGGCCGAAGATCTTCAATGTCACCTTGGCCGACTGGCCGGAAGCCGGCGAGCCAACCATCCACCGCTCCAAGGCGGTCGGCGAGCCGCCGTTCCCGCTCGGCATGTCGGTGCTGCATGCGCTATCGGACGCGGTGGCCAGTGTCGCCGACAACAGGATCTGCCCGCGCCTCGATGCTCCGGCGACCCCGGAGCGGGTTCTGATGGCGATCGAGCGGCTGAAGAAAGAGGCCGGCGCCTGAATCCGGCCCCAGGGTCGGCAATGCGTGCAATCCGGGCCGAAAAAACCTATATTTCCCATTCGGGAACGTGAACCATGAACTCGAAAGTGCAAAGCCTGAAAGCCTTTCTCGCCAGCGCCGGTCGGGTTGCCGTGGTCGAAGTGGCCGGAACAAAAGGCTCGACGCCACGCGAGAAGGGCGCCTTCATGCTCGTCTCGCCGACGGCGATCTTTGGCACCATCGGCGGCGGTCAGCTCGAATATATGGCGATCGACAAGGCCAGGCAGATGTTGGGCAAAGAAGCCCGCATCGAGGTTGACGAAGTCTGCGCCACCCTAGACGTCCCGCTGGGTCCCGAGATCGGCCAATGCTGCGGCGGGCGCGTCGAAGTCTTGATCCGGCTCGTCGATGCTGCGCTTGCCGGCGACCTGGTTGCGGCCGCCGAAGCCGAAGAGGCGCACCTGCCGTACGTCTACATCTTCGGTGGCGGCCATGTCGGCCAGGCGCTGGCATCGGCGATCGCACTTCTTCCCGTGCACGGCGTCGTCATCGAGACGCGGGCCGAAGCACTGGAAGGCATGCCCGAAACCATCGAGACACGGCTGACAGCTATGCCGGAAGCGATGGTGCGGAATGCCCCCGCCGGCGCCGCCTTCGCCATCCTGACCCACGATCATGCGCTGGATTTCCTGATCGTCGCGGAAGCGCTGAAACGCGGTGACACCGCCTATGTCGGCATGATCAGCTCGAAGACGAAGAAAGCGACGTTCAGGACCTGGTTCCTGAAATCGGCGGACGGCAGCCAGGCCGAGTTTGCCCGCCTCGTCTCGCCAATTGGCGGCGACACCGTCAAGGACAAGCGCCCTCAGGTCATCGCGGCGCTGGCTGCGGCCGAGATCATGACGGCGTTGGTCAATCACAACGCAGCCTTAAATGCCGACCATCAAATTCCGCATGGCAAGGTGATGGCAAGCTAAGCTGCGCCGCAGCTAAACCGGCCGTTTCAAACCCAGATGGTCGCGCAGCGTGCGGCCCTGGTATTCCGTCCGGAACAGTCCGCGCCGCTGCAACTCCGGCACGACGAGCGTGGCAAAGGCATCGAGTTCCCCGGGGAAATATGAGGGCATGACGTTGAAACCGTCGGCCGCGCTACCCTCGAACCGCGCCTGCAGTTCGTCGGCGACTTGGGCCGCTGTGCCGACGATGCGCCAATGGCCCCGCGCGCCGGCAAAATGCCGGGCGAGCTGGCGGATGGAGAGGCCGTCGCGGCGCGATTGCTCGATGACCAGCGCTTGCCTGCTCTTCATCCCCTCGCTCTCCGGCAGTTCCGGCAGTGGCCCATCGATCGGATAGCGCCACAGATCGGAGATGCTGAGATAGCTGGACAGCAGCGCCACGCCGACATCGTCGGGGATCAGCTCCTGCAATTCCTCGTATTTTTCACGGGCCTCCGCTTCGGTCTCCGCCACCACCGGTGCGACGCCCGGCATGATCTTGATGTCGTCCGGCTCGCGCCCATAGGCCGCCAGACGTCCTTTGAGATCGTCATAGAAGGCCTTGGCTTCCTCGAAGGTCTGCGCCGCCGTGAACACCACATCGGCGGTGCGGGCGGCAAGGTCGCGGCCGACATCCGAGGCGCCGGCCTGAACCATCACCGGCGCGCCCTGCGGCGAGCGCGGCAGGTCGAGCGGATCGCGAACCGAAAAGCTCTGGCCGTTATGGCCGGAAGCCTTGCCGTGCCACAGGCCGGTCACCACCTCGGCGAACTCGCGCGCCCGTTCGTAGCGGTCGGCATGGGGCTTGAGGCCCGTCGCGCCGAAATTGGCTGCTTCGATGGGGCTGGCCGAGGTGACCAGATTCCAGCCGGCCCGGCCGCCGCTCAGATGGTCGATCGACAGGAAGGTTCGTGCCAGCCCATAGGGCTCGTTGTAGCTTGTCGACGCTGTCGAGACGAGGCCGATGCGGCTGGTCTGGACGGCGAGCGCCGAGAGCAGGCTGATCGGCTCGAAACCGATCGAGCGCGACGTCTGGCTGGCAATGCCGATATTGGCTTCACGCAGGCCGGCGGCGTCCTCGCAGAACACCATGTCGAACTTCGCCGCCTCCGCCGTGCGCGCCAGCTGGATGTAATGATCGATGTCTATGCCGGCGGTGACGTGCGCCTTGGGGTGGCGCCAGGCGGCGATGTGATGACCTGTCGCCCACAGAAAGGCGCCGAGCTTCATCTGGCGGGCAGTCATTGGTCACCTCCGCCGGCAAGCCCGAGATGCGAGCGCAACGTTTTTCCGCGATAGTTCTCTCGAAACAAGCCACGCCGCCGCAGCGCCGGCAAGACCAGATCGACGAAATCGTCGAGCGCAGAAAGCTGTGCCGGCATCAGGATGTTGAACCCGTCGCAGCCTCTCGCCCGGAATTCCTTTT
>NZ_RZPB01001020.1:0-1791 GCF_003998535.1 Mesorhizobium sp. M7A.F.Ca.AU.002.02.1.1
GCGCAAGAAGGGTATCTCCAAGGCTGACAAGAAGGCTGGCCGCACCGCGGCTGAGGGCCTGATCGGCGTCGACAACGGCGTGCGCGAGGCTGCCGTCGTCGAGGTCAATTCCGAGACCGACTTCGTTGCCCGCAACGCCGCGTTTCAGGAAATCGTCGCCAATGTTGCCAAGGTTGCGCTGGCCTACGGCACGACGGAAGCTGTGGCCGCCGCAAAGTATCCAGGTTCCGACAAGTCGGTTGCCGACACCATCAAGGACGCTGTCGGCACCATCGGCGAAAACATGGGCTTCCGCCGCTCGGCCAAGCTCACCGTCCCGCACGGTGCTGTCGCCACCTACGTCCACAACGCAGTTGCCGATGGTCTTGGCAAGCTCGGCGTTCTGGTCGCGATCGAGACCACGGGCAATGAGCATGCCGCCAATGCCTTTGGCCGCCAGGTTGCCATGCATGTCGCCGCCACCAACCCGCTGGCGCTGACGGCCGAGCAGATCGATCCGGCTGCGGTCGAGCGCGAGAAGGCGATCTTCGCCGATCAGGCGCGCCAGTCCGGCAAGCCGGAAGCGATCATCGAAAAGATGGTCGAAGGCCGCCTACGCAAGTTCTATGAGGAAGTCGTGCTCCTGAAGCAGGCCTTCGTGCTCAATCCCGACATCACTGTCGAGCAGGCACTGAAGGATGCCGAGAAGGAAATCGGCGCTCCGGCCAAGATTTCCGCCTATCTGCGCTTTGCGCTCGGCGAAGGCATTGAAAAGGAAGAGACCGATTTCGCGGCGGAAGTCGCGGCTGCGGTGAAGAAATAATCCTTACAAATAGCCCCTGAAGGGGCTTCTCAGCTCAGGCAACTCGGCCGGGTGTCCGCAAGGATGCCCGGCCGATTTCTTGTGCGGTGTCGATAAAGGCCCTGAGCTTCGGCGCCATTGACGCCCGGCGCGGGAAATAGAGGAATAGCCCCGGTTCCTCGATCGCCGTCTGCGGCAGCACCTGGACCAGGCGGCCCGCGGCAAGATCGGCGCGCGCCAGCGGCTCGAAGACATAGGCAAGCCCGACGCCTGCAAGCGCAAGATCGATTGCTGCGAGCGAATCCGTCACGACAACGCTGCCCCGCGTCTCCATGGCGATGTCCTTGCCATCCTCGATCAGATCCCAGCGATAGAGCGCACCGGAGCGGACGAGCCGGTAGCCAATACAATTGTGGTTCGCCAAATCGGCAACGCTGCTGGGACGGCCGTGCCGTCCGATATAAACGGGCGAGGCCACGATGACGACGGAGAACGGCGGCGTCAGCCGGACCGCGACCATGTCCTGGGCGATCATCTCGCCAAGCCGGATGCCGGCATCGAAGCCTTCGCCGACGATATCAACCAGACCCTGGTCAGCGAAGACCTCGACGGTAACCTCCGGATAGCGCTCGGCCATCGCGGCGACCACCGGCGTCACCGCCAATGGTATGGCGATGTTGGAGGCGTTGATCCTGAGCAGGCCAGACGGCCTGCCTTTGACGCTGCGGATACGGTCCATCCGCTCGGCAATATCCTGGAGGGCCGGAGCCGCCGTTTCCACCAGCGCCTTGCCGGCCTCGGTGAGCGAAACGCTGCGCGTCGTCCGTGCGAACAAAGGCTGGCCGATCCGCTCTTCGACAATGCGCACCGCATGGCTGACTGCTGAAGGGCTCATGCCGAGTTCGGCGGCGGCAAGCGCAAAGCCGCCGCGTCGGGCCACGGCGACGATCACAGGCAAGTGGGTGAGCAGGTCCCGGTACATTCATGCATGATATCGCATGGTCCATACG
>NZ_RZPB01001021.1:0-1784 GCF_003998535.1 Mesorhizobium sp. M7A.F.Ca.AU.002.02.1.1
GATCATGCCGACCGCGTGCTTGAAGACTTCGCGGCCCTCCATCCGGAGATGGCCGACCGTACCCGTCGTCGACGGCCCGCCATCGACAAAAAGCTTGTCCTTGTGCGTGCCGTCGGAGCGCAGGCTGGCCGCCAGAACGCCATGGTCGGCGATCGTGCCCGCGCCCTCGCCCGCTTCCAGGATCATGGCACCGGCGCCGTCTCCGAACAGCACACAGGTCGACCGGTCGCTCCAGTCGAGAATGCGCGAGAATGTTTCGGACCCGATCACCAGGACACGCTTGGCCAGGCCGCCGCGGATGTAGAGATCGGCGGTGGTCACGGCATAGACGAAACCCGAACAGACCGCCTGCATGTCGAAGGCAAAGCCGTGATGCATACCGAGCCGGTTCTGGATCTCGACGGCGGTGGCCGGAAACGTGTTGTTGGGCGTCGAGGTCGCCAGCACGATCAGATCGATGTCGGCGGGCGTGAGGCCCGCATTGGCAAGTGCGGCACGTGCCGCCGCTTCCCCCAGCGAAGCGGTCGTCTCGTCATCGCCCGCGATGTGGCGCTGGCGAATGCCGGTGCGCTGGGCGATCCACTCGTCGGAGGTCTCGACCATGCCTTCGAAATCGGCATTCTTCATGATTCGGCGGGGCAGCGCGGCGCCCGTGCCGCGCACGACTGATCTGATCAAAGTTCTTTCCTATTCCTTTGCGTCGGTGACGACGTCGGATTTCCTAGATGACAGGGCGCGCGGGTTGCGCGCATGAAACAGGTCCAGATCGGCCTCGATACGGTCGAGGAGGTTGTTGCGGACCATGTCATAGCCGAGTTCGATCGCGGCGGCGAACCCGTCAGAATCAGCACCGCCATGGCTTTTGACGACGATCCCGCTCAGCCCCAGGAAAACGCCGCCATTGGAGCGGCCGACATCCATCTTTTCGCGCAAGCGGTTGAAGGCGCCCTTAGCGAAGACGTAGCCGATCCTGGCCATCAGGGTGCGGCTCATCGCGGCGCGCAGATAACCCGCTATCTGGCGCGCCGTGCCTTCCGCGGTCTTCAGAGCGATGTTGCCGGCGAAGCCCTCGGTCACCACAACGTCGACCGTGCCCTTGCCGATATCGTCGCCCTCGACGAAACCGTGATAGTTCATCGAGGCCATGTTGGCTTCGCGCAGCATGCGCCCCGCCTCCTTAACCTCTTCCTGGCCTTTGATCTCCTCGACGCCGACATTGAGCAGGCCGACGCTGGGCCGGGCTATGCCGAAGACCGAGCGCGCCATGCCGGTGCCGAGAATGGCAAAATCGATGAGCTGTTGCGCATCGGCCCCGATGGTCGCGCCGACATCCAGCACCACGCTTTCGCCGCGCAATGTCGGCCAAAGGGCTGCGATCGCCGGGCGATCGATGGTGGCCATGGTGCGCAGGCAGAATTTCGACATCGCCATCAGCGCACCGGTGTTGCCCGCGGAAATGCAGGCGTCGGCCGTGCCGGCCTTGACCGCTTCGACGGCCTTCCACATCGATGACTTCCAGCGGCCGTGGCGCAGCGCCTGGCTCGGCTTGTCGTCCATCCTGACCGCAATTTCGCAATGGAAGAATTCGCTGATCTCGGCAAGCTTGGGAAATTTGGCGAGCTCCGGGCGCACGACCTCCTCACGCCCGAAGATGACGAAGCGGATGTCGGGACGACGGGTCGCGACCGTCATGAGCGCTGGAATGACCACGGCTGGTCCGTGATCGCCGCCCATGGCATCGATGGAAATCCTGATCACGCGGTATTTGTCTCACGGTTAGGCGG
>NZ_RZPB01001022.1:0-1781 GCF_003998535.1 Mesorhizobium sp. M7A.F.Ca.AU.002.02.1.1
GCGCCAGCGCGATGGCCCGCCCGACGCCGGAGCCGCCGCCAGTGACCAGCGCATGCTTGCCGGGTATCGTCGCGGCGGCCGTCATACTTTCAGCCCCGCTGCGGCGTCGCGCTCGGCCAGACGGTAGAGCTGGTCGCGTCCGGGCAGATAGGGATCAGGCCATTTGACACCGCGGTCGCCGAGCGTGACGGCGGCATGCAGCGTCCAGTAGGGATCGGCGAGATGCGGCCGCGCCAGCGCCACCAGGTCGGCGCGGCCGGCCATCAGGATCGAATTGACATGGTCCGGCTCGTAGATGTTGCCGACCGCCATCGTCGCCATGCCGACCTCGTTGCGGATGCGGTCGGAAAACGGCGTCTGGAACATGCGGCCATAGACAGGCTTGGCCAGTGCCGAGGTCTGGCCTGCCGAGACATCGCAGATGTCGACGCCGGCCTCATGCAGCAGCCGCGCGATCTCGACCGCGTCGGCCGGCGTCACGCCCTCGATGCCGACCCAGTCATTGGCGGAAATGCGCATCGAGATCGGCTTCTCCGCCGGCCAGGCGGCGCGCACCGCGCGGAAGATTTCGAGGGGATAGCGCATGCGATTGTCCAGCGAACCGCCATATTCATCCGTGCGCCGGTTGGTGACCGGCGTGATGAAGGACGACAAGAGATAGCCATGCGCGGCGTGGATTTCGAGCATGTCGAAGCCGCAGCGATCGGCCATCTCGGCCGAAGCGACGAATTCGTCGCGCACGCGGTCCATGTCGGCGCGGTTCATCGCCTTCGGAACCTGATTCTGCGGCGACCACGCAACGGCCGAAGCCGCCATCACCGGCCAGTTGCCTGAGACCAACGGCACGTCAGTGCCCTCCCAGCCGAGCCGGGTCGAGCCCTTGGCGCCGGAATGGCCGATCTGGGCGCAGATCTTGGCCTCGGTCTCGGTGTGGACGAAATCGACCAGCCGCTTCCACGCCACCTCATGCTCGGGCGCGTAGAAGCCGGGACAGCCGGGCGTGATGCGCCCTTCCGGGCTGACGCAGGTCATCTCGATATAGATGAGACCGGCGCCACCCTTGGCCCGCTCGGCATAATGCGTGAAATGCCAGTCGGTCGGGCAGCCGTCGACAGCCTTGTACTGCGCCATCGGCGAAACGACGACGCGGTTCTGCAGCCTCATGTCGCGCAGCTTGAACGGCGCGAACATCGGCGCGCGGCGCAGGCTGTTGCCGCCGGCGCCCGCCTGGCGCTGGAACCATTCTTCCGCGCTTTCAAGCCATTCGGCATCGCGCAGTCGCAGATTCTCGTGGCTGATACGCTGCGAGCGGGTCAAAAGCGAATAGTTGAACTGCACCGGATCGAGGCCGAGATAGCGCTCGACCTCCTCGAACCATTCCAGCGAATTGCGCGCCGCCGATTGCAGCTTGAGCACCTCGGTGCGGCGGGCATCCTCATATCTGCGGAAGGCGGCATCCAGGTCCGGCTCAGTTTCGACATATTCGGCCAGCGCCACAGCACTTTCCAGTGCCAGCTTGGTGCCGGAGCCGATCGAGAAATGCGCCGATGCCGCTGCATCGCCCATCAGCGCGAGATTCTTGTAAGACCAGCGCTCGCACAGCACGCGCGGGAAATTGATCCAGGCCGAACCGCGGATATGGTTGGCATTCGTCATCAAGGCGTGGCCGCCGAGATGTTTTTCGAAGATCCGCTCACAAACGGCGATCGATTCCTGCTGCGACATCGCACCGAAGCCGAAGGCAGCCCAGGTCTGCTCGCTGCACTCGACGATGAAGGTCG
>NZ_RZPB01001023.1:0-1781 GCF_003998535.1 Mesorhizobium sp. M7A.F.Ca.AU.002.02.1.1
GCACCGAAGCCAGCAGCAGGTCCTTGAGCGCGCTGTTTGGGCCGATCGGGCCGGCGAGGCCGAGCGTCAGTTCGCCGATCAGCCGCCTGCCGCTCGACGGATCGATGACGCAGGAAACGCGCACGCGGTCCCCTGCTCCCGCCCCGAAGGCAGTGTCGAAAGCGCCGCGGATCTGGTCGGCCGTTAGCTTGCCGCCGATGTTTTTGGCAAAGAGATCGCGCACCGGCGAACTGTTCACCGCGCGCATCAAATTCAGCGCATCGGAGAAATAGTCCTGCTGGCTCTTGCCGTAGCAGGTGCCGTGCTTGATCCATTCATGCCGTTCGAGATGGGAGGCCGTTCCAGGCATCACCTGATCGAGTTCCGTGCGGGTGTTGGCGTCAAGATTGACCGGCGGCAGGTCTTTCCAGTGGGCCGGATTGTCGTTGGCCTTGTCGCTCGCCGTCGCCTGGCAATAGAAATTGCCATTCGGCTGCGGCCACAGGCCGTGCAAGGTGAAATGCGTGGCGTCGAAATCGCCGGCACTTTGTGCCCTGCATTCGGTCTTGTTCGACTTTGTCTCGCAAAACGCCGGCTGCCAGCTCAGCGCGAAGACGTATTCGGGCTTCCCCGATGCCGCCGGCTTGCCTTGCCCGTCAGGCGCGGCCGGCACGGTCGCCGCGCTGCTGCCGGAAACATGGCCGCAGCTGACCTTCACCCAGCGGCGCTCCGGATCGGCGCCCGGCACCAGGATGAGATAATGCGTCGGCGTCTCCTTGTTGCCGGCAAGCAACTGATAGCTCTGCCCGGCATCGGTCGAGACATTGCCGGGGTTCTTGCCGTTCTTGATCGCTTGCGTCGCCGGACAGGCGGCGTCGGCGACGAAGCTGCCGCTCATCTTCACGTCGGCATGCGCGGCCCCGGCCAGCGACGCCGCCAACATGGCCAATCCGAAAACGACACCGATGCGCATGGAGAATCCCCGGCTGAAGAAGTGGGCGACAGACTGAAGCTGTCTCCATGTCAGAATTGCGATATTTTGCTGACCGAACGCAAGAAACATCGTCGCGAAAAGCGGGTTTGCCGGATTGACGCATAATGTGGGCCGGCGCAAACAAAGCCAACGACGACAAAAGCAAGGGCGGGACCAGGCGGCATGTCATTCAGCCAGCAGCGCGTGGTTGCCTCGCCGACCGGTGCCGAGCTCAATCTTTTCGTCAGGCAGGCCGATGGCCGGGCACGCGCCGTCGTCCAGATCAATCACGGGCTAGCCGAGCACGCAGCGCGCTATGCCCGCTTTGCCGATTTTCTTGGCTCGCGCGGTTTCGA
This sequence comes from Mesorhizobium sp. M7A.F.Ca.AU.002.02.1.1, assembly GCF_003998535.1. Lineage (NCBI taxonomy): Bacteria > Pseudomonadati > Pseudomonadota > Alphaproteobacteria > Hyphomicrobiales > Phyllobacteriaceae > Mesorhizobium > Mesorhizobium sp. M7A.F.Ca.AU.002.02.1.1. Next base: position 1,309 of record NZ_RZPB01001023.1, read on the forward strand.
CGTCTATGTCCACGATCATCGCGGCCACGGCGCGACCAAGGCGTCCGACGCTCCGCTCGGCAGGTTCGCCGACAGGGACGGTGCCGCCAAGGTGATCGCCGACGTCGACGTCATCCATGATCTCATCGCCCGCGAACGGCCAAACAGACCGGTCATCCTGTTTGGCCATTCGATGGGTGCGTCGGTGGCGCTGAACTACCTGTTGCGCCACTCGCCACGCGTTCACGCGGCAGCAATCTGGAACGGCAATTTCTCCCAAGGCCCGCTTGGGCAGCTTGCGCTCGGCATCCTTGCCTGGGAACGGATGCGGCTCGGCTCCGACGTGCCATCGCGCCTGCTGCCGAAACTCACCTTCCAGGCCTGGGGCAAGGCGGTGCCCAATCACCGCACGCTGTTCGACTGGCTGTCGCGCGACGAAGCGGAAGTGGCGAAATACATTGCCGATCCCTTGTGCGGCTGGGACGCTTCGGTGT
>NZ_RZPB01001024.1:0-1779 GCF_003998535.1 Mesorhizobium sp. M7A.F.Ca.AU.002.02.1.1
CCGCTGAACGATGCCGTGCGCCTGATCGCCAACGAATCGCCCGAACCCGTGAAGACCGAGTTTCGCCGCATCGTCGATTCACAGCAGATGGGCCTCTCTATCCCCGACGCGACCTTGCGCATGCCCGAAACCATGCCTTGCACCGAGGCAAGCTTCTTCGGCATCGTTATCCAGATTCAATCGCAAGCCGGCGGGAATCTCTCCGAGGCGCTGGGCAATCTTTCGCGCGTGCTTCGCGATCGCAAGAAGATGAAAGCCAAGGTCGCGGCGCTGTCGATGGAAGCGAAGGCATCCGCCGCGATCATCGGTGCGCTGCCCTTCATCGTCGCCTTTCTCGTCTACCTGTCGAGCCCGGCCTACCTGATGCCGCTCTTCAACACCAGCGTCGGAAACCTGATCCTTGGTTGCTCTGCGGTCTGGATGTCGATCGGCATCCTGGTGATGCGCAAGATGATGAACTTCGAAGTCTAGGATGCTGGCATGACCGAGCAAGTCATCAAGACCCTGACGGATCCGAGCTTCCTGATCGCGATGCTGGTCGCGATAGCGGTGTTTGCGACCGTCTTCACCTTGCTGCCGGCGTTTGGCGGAAACCAGCTCAAGTCACGCATGAAATCCGTTGCGCTGGAGCGCGACGCACTGCGTGCGCAACAGCGCGCCCGGCTTGCGGTCGAGGCCGACCGCCGTCGCAAGGGCTTGCGTGAGGAACAGTCGATCGGCATGCGCAACATCGTCGACCGGCTGGATCTGAGACGCGCGCTCGCCGATGAAGGCACCTTGCAGAAACTCAAGGTGGCCGGTTTTCGTGGACAGAATCCGCTGACGCGGTTTCTTTTCTTTCGTCTCGTGCTTCCTTTTGTCGGTTTCGCGCTGGCCGCAATCTACATCTTCGTGCTCGGAGGACTGCCCGACAAGCCATTGGTCATCAGGCTGTTCGTCTGCATCCTCGTTGCTTACGGCGGCTTCTACGCGCCGGTCATCTACGTCAACAACCGCGCCACCAAGCGCAAGCAGTCGATCCAGATGGCATGGCCGGATGGGCTCGATCTGATGCTGATCTGCGTCGAATCGGGCATGTCGGTGGAAGCAGCATTGCGCAAGGTCGCCGACGAGATCGGCGCGCAATCGGTGGCGCTGGCGGAAGAGTTCATCCTCACCAATGCCGAGCTTTCCTATCTGCCGGAGCGCAAGCAGGCCTACGAGAACCTGGCAAGCCGCACCGGCCTGGATTCGGTCAAGTCGGTGTCGCAGGCGCTCGTCCAGGCCGAGCGTTACGGCACGCCGGTGGCGCATGCACTGCGCGTGCTTGCCGCCGAAAGCCGCGACATGCGCATGAATGCGGCCGAGAAGAAGGCGGCCGCCCTGCCGCCAAAACTTACCGTGCCGATGATCCTGTTTTTCCTGCCGGTGCTTTTCGCCATCATCCTGGGTCCCGCCGGCATTCAGGTCAGCCAACGCGGTATCTTCGGCGATCATGCGGCGCCGGCAACAAACGCCCAGTAGCGGCAAGGCAAATTCCTGCAGTACACTTCAAACGAAGAGGCCGCGCTGCATGCAACGCGGCCTCTTCGTTGGGGCATCGGAATTGTGGTCTCAGTTGGTTGCGGATTTCGGCTTGTCCTGGTCCTTGAGCTGGCTCCAGGCGTTCTGTTGGGCCAGCATCTGCCTGAGATAGGCGACATTTGCCTGCGCCTGTTCGGGCGACAGTTCCTGTGAGGCGATCTTCTCGGCCTCGTCGAACCGGCCTTGCAGGCCGACGACCAGCGCCAGGTTCTGGCG
>NZ_RZPB01001025.1:0-1777 GCF_003998535.1 Mesorhizobium sp. M7A.F.Ca.AU.002.02.1.1
CTGTCATCGAGTTCGTCGATCGCGACGTCTCGGCCAAGGGCGCCGGCGACCGCGCTCGCATCGAGGCCGAAAGCGCTGATGCGGACGCCGCAGCCGCATAAGGCTCGGTTTTCCCAAATGAGTTCAAAGGGGCCTGCGGGCCCCTTTTTGTTTTCTGAAAGCAGCAAACCGCGCCGGAATCCGATTTCCGGGCATGCCCCTGGGGTTTTGGCCCAAAATAGTCGGATTTCAGCGGCTTAGCCTTTCATTTTGCACAATCGTCGGGACAATGCCCCCGAACTTGCCTTGGAGGATTCGCGAATGCGCGCCAGAAGACTGCCCTTTGTTCTGCTTTTCGCCATCATGGCGTTTGCGGCCGCACCGGTGGTCAGGCAGGCATTGGCCGAGGAGACCAAGACCGATCCCGGCCTGTCCGATGTGCTGACCGACCTGCTGCATGGCGTCGAGGGCGAGAACGCGACGTCCGGTCCCGACAAGCGCGTGCCGTTCGGCCGCGAGGAGGTGCAGCTGTCGTTTGCGCCGCTGGTCAAGCAGACGGCGCCGGCGGTGGTCAACGTCTATGCCTCGCAGACCGCCAAGGTGACATCGCCTTTCGACGGTGATCCGTTCTTCGAGGAATTCTTCGGCCGCTCGCAGCCGCGTGCGCAGTCTTCACTGGGTTCCGGCGTGCTGGTCGATCCGACCGGCGTCGTGGTCACCAATTACCACGTCATCAAGGATGCCGACCGGGTCAAGGTGGCGACCGCTGATGGGCGTGAGTTCGACAGCAAGGTGCTGCTCAAGGACGAGACTCTCGACCTTGCCGTGCTCAAGATCACCTCGGACAAGCCGTTTCCGGTCATTGCCATCGGCGATTCCGACGCGCTCGAGGTCGGCGACCTGCTGCTGGCCATCGGCAACCCTTTCGGCGTCGGCCAGACCACCACCAGCGGCATCGTCTCGGCACTGGCCCGCAGCCATATCGGCGTCTCCGATTCCAGCTTCTTCATCCAGACCGACGCCGCCATCAATCCCGGCAATTCCGGCGGCGCGCTGATCAACATGGGCGGCCAGCTGGTCGGCATCACCACGGCCATCTACAGCCGCAGCGGTGGTTCGATCGGCATCGGCTTCGCCATTCCCTCGAACATGGTTCGCGCCTTTGCCGACGCGGCCAAGGCCGGGCTCGACTTCTTCGAACGGCCCTATATCGGCGCCGAGTTCGAAGCGGTGACGCCGCAGATCGCAGAATCGCTCGGCATGGAGAAGCCGACCGGTGCGCTGGTCTCGTCGGTCGAGGCGACCGGACCGGCCGCCAAGGCAGGGCTCAAGCCCGGCGACGTGGTGCTGCAGCTCAACGGCAAGCCGGTCGAGAGCATCGAAGCGCTGGACTACCGGATGGCGACGCTGTCGATCGGCACCACCGCCAATTTCGCGGTTCTGACCAAGGGCCAGCAGGCGGCGATGGATATCGCGCTGGAGCGTGCTCCGGAAGGCATGAAGGCTGCCGAGGTGACGCTGCATGGCCGCAGCCCGTTCTCGGGCGCCAAGGTCGCGGAGCTGTCGCCCCGGCTCGCGCAGCGGCTTGGCCTGCGCACGGACATCAAGGGCGTCACCGTGGTCGACATCAACCGCGATTCACCGGCCGCCGATTTCGGCTTCCAGCCGGGCGACATCGTGCGCGAGGTGAACGGCACCACCATCGATACCGCAGCGACCCTGGAGCTGGCGGCCAAGACGGATACGCGCTGGTGGCGCTTTACGGTCGAGCGCGGCGGGCAGATACTGCGTCAGGGGT
>NZ_RZPB01001026.1:0-1776 GCF_003998535.1 Mesorhizobium sp. M7A.F.Ca.AU.002.02.1.1
GTCCTCCCAGGCGCCATGCGCCAGGTCCCAGAGGTCGGGCAGATCGGCATGCATCTCGATCATGTCGCGCACTTCGGAATTGGCGAAGCCGAGCTCACCGATCATCTCGTCCAGCGACAGCCGCAGCGTCAGGCCGCACGTGTCGCCGATAGCGTCCCTGCCCTCTTCGATCAGCTCACGCATCAGCCGCGAGCGGTTCTCCAGCGAGCCGCCATATTCGTCGCTGCGCTGGTTGGTGGCCGTGGACAGGAAGTGCTGGATGATGCCGAAGCCATGCGCGCCGTAGAGGCACACCAAATCGAAGCCCGCGAGCCTCGCCCGTTTGAAGGCATTGCGATGCCAGCGGCGCAGGTCGCGAATATCCTGCTTGTCCATGGCGCGCGCCTGCACCGGATCGTTGGTGAAGGTGCGGATCGGCAGGGCCGACGGCCCGCGCGGCACTTCCTTGGTGTAGAGGTTCGGCCCGTTGATGCCTGAGTAGGCCAGCTGGATGCCGGCCAGCGCGCCATGCTGGTGCATTGCCTTGGCCATCTTCGCCAGCGCCGGAATATCGGCATCGTCCCACAGCCTGAGCTCGATGAAGGGCGTGATCTCCGATGTGTGGTGCATCTCGGTTTGCTCGGTGAAGATGACGCCCCAGCCGCCTTCCGACTTGGTGCGGCGCATCTCGGCCGCGGCCGAAGGGTCGCGATAGCCGCCGCCATTGCAATGCGGCACCTGATAGAAGCGGTTCTTGGCGGTCACCGGACCGATCTTCACGGGCTCAAACAGAATATCATAACGCGGATCGCGCATGGAACGTGCCTTCCTGCCAGCGTCGCCCTGCAGCACGCCCGATCATGGTTTCGAGGCGTGACGCAAGCCGGCCAGCCCAGTGGGTTGATGCCGTGAGACCATTCATAAGTTGCGGCAAGCGCCGGAAAACAACAGATTTCTTCTGTGCCGGTTAGGCCGCGCCTAATCGCACACATCCGGATTAGCATCCGCTGAATCCCGACTGAGCCAAATGCGACTTCAAGGCCCCGGCCACGCGATGCTAGAAGTACCGACGGCCAATGAGACACAAGACGCATGGACAGCATCCAGATCCTCGAAAAGCTGCTCGCATTCCCGACGGTGAGCCGCGACTCGAACCTCGCCCTCGTCAACTACGTGGCGGACCTGCTAGACGCACACGGCACTGCCAGCCAGATCATCCACAGCGAGGACGGCCACAAGGCCAACCTCTTTGCCACCATCGGACCGACTGATGCTTCCGGCATCATGCTGTCCGGTCACACCGACGTCGTTCCCGTCGACGGCCAGGCCTGGACGCTGCCGCCCTTCGAGATGACGAACCGTGACGGCAAGCTTTACGGACGCGGCGCGGCCGACATGAAGGGTTTTGTGGCCTGCGCGCTCGCCGCGTGCCTCAAGGCCGCGAAAATGACGCTGAAGACGCCTCTGCACCTGGCACTCTCCTACGACGAGGAGATCGGCTGCATCGGTGTGCGCAGCCTGGTCGACATGCTGCAAGCGGCCCCGCATCGGCCGCTGCTATGCATTGTCGGCGAGCCGACCGATATGCAGGTGGCGACGGGGCACAAGGGCAAGCTTGCCGCACGCGCGCTTTGCAAGGGGCGCGAAGGCCATTCGGCGCTGGCCCCGCTGGCGCTCAACGCCATCCATCTCGGCTGCGACTTCGTCGCCGCCTTGCGCCGCGAACAGGACCGGCTGGTGCGCGATGGCGCCCGCGACGGCGACTACGACATCTCATACACGACCGTCGGCGTGCCG
>NZ_RZPB01001027.1:0-1775 GCF_003998535.1 Mesorhizobium sp. M7A.F.Ca.AU.002.02.1.1
ATCCTGAAGCGACCCGCAACAAACCATTTTGGGGAATTGGTACGATGAAAACGAAATTTGCCGCTTCGGTGCTTTCCGCACTGCTTTACGCCCAGGGCCTGCTCGGCTTTGCCGGCCTTGCCACCGTGCTGCTCAGGGACCGCGCCCACGCTGGCGAGCTGACCATGGGCAGTGACATGCCGGTGGGTCCATCGCTTCTGCTGGTACGCTGAGCGCCAAGAGCGTCGGGGCCGGAGATGGAAAATCCGATGCCCGAAACCAGAGACTGCGTCAGTGCCCGGCAATCAGTCCGCGAATTGCCGCGGCGGATCGAACCGGTAGCCGGCGCCGCGTATGGTGGTGATGGTTTCGGTGTCGAGTTTGCGGCGCAGCCGCACGATGCGCGAATCGATCGAGCGATCGAAGGCATCGGCGTTTTCGGCCGGCGCCGCGGCGATGATGTCGTCGCGCGTCAAAACCTTGCGCGGACTGGCCAGGAACAGCCTGAGCAGCGCCACCTGACCGGGCGAAAGCTGTTCCTCCGTGCCGGAGCGATGCATGACCATCGCCGATCTCAGATCGACGGTCGCGTTCTCCAGCACGATCAGTTCCTGGGTGCCCCTGCCGCGGCGCGAAAGCAGGCCGCCGACACGGGCGGCCAGTTCACGGACATTGAGCGGGCTCTCGATGACGTCGGCCGCACCAAGCTCCAGCGCCAGCACCTTGTCGACAAGATCGGCCGGGCGGCAGATCAGGATGAAATCCGGTCCGCCCTCACCGCCTCCTCCTTGGCCGCCATAACGTCTGAGCAGGTCCCGCCCCTCCGCCTGGCTGAGGCTGTCGCCGACGACGACGACGTCGATGCCCTTTCCCGACAGCAGCGATTCGGCCTCCCAGGGCTGGCGTGCCTGATGCACGTCATGGCCGCGCCGTTCAAGATGGTCGGCGAGTTCGGTCGCGACCACTTCGGCTACCGAAACGAGCGCAATGACGGATCGTGCGGCCATGTTTTCCAACCGTTCCCTGGCAACCCCGATATGAGTGCTGGACATGATGTTTATACCCAATCTACTTTCCACTGAAAGTGGGAGCGAAAGCATCGTGCGGGCAAGAATTGTCATCGTCGAGGATGAGCCCGACCTGAGGGACGCTGTCGCCGAATACCTTGGCGCCGCCGGATATGACGTGGCCACCGCTGAAAGTGCGGCCGCCGCGCGCAGCCTCGTTGAAACGCAGTCGTTTCATCTTGCCATTCTCGACATCGCCATGCCCGGCGAGGACGGCCTCTCGCTTGGCCGCTGGCTGCGTTCGAAACTGCCGATCGGCATCATCTATGCGACCGCGGCCGGCACCGCGCTCGACCGCATTGTCGGGCTGGAACTCGGTGCCGACGACTACATCGTCAAGCCTTACGAATTGCGCGAGGTGCTGGCCAGGGTGCGCAGCGTGTTGCGCCGGGTTCCCCAGCCCAAAGAGCTGCAGGACAAGAGGGCCGGGGCGGATCGCCGTTCCGTTGCCTTCGGCCCCTTCCAGGCCGATCTCGACGGCAGGCTGGTCACCGGCGCCAATGGCGTGGTGATCGACATGGCCAAGAGCGAGTTCGACGTGCTGGAGATTTTCCTCACCCGCGCCAACCGGCTGCTGAGCCGCGCCGCTATCTCCGAGGCGATCGGTTTCACCGAAGATCCGGAATCGTCACGCGCGGTCGACATTCGCATCATGCGGCTGCGCAAAAAGATCGAGGCCGATCCCGCCAATCCGAAATTCCTGCGCACGGTGCGCGGCGAGGGCTATAT
>NZ_RZPB01001028.1:0-1772 GCF_003998535.1 Mesorhizobium sp. M7A.F.Ca.AU.002.02.1.1
GCCGTCGACGCCGACTTGACCGCAGATCGCCGTGCCGGTGACGTAGGTCCAGCGCTCGACCTGGTCGTTCCAGACGTCTGATGTCTCGCGCAGATAGGTCGCCCCGTCCGGCTTGCCACAGGCGTCGAGCAGGTCGGCTGCGGCAAGCAGTGCGGCGATTTCGACGGCGAGCGTGAACGGGCTGTAGCCGGCATCCTCTTCCCAGCGGTCCTCGCCGGTGACCGGCCCGTTGCGCACGACGAACCCGGCGGCGCGCTCGATCATCGGCAGAAAGACTGCGAGCCTGGCGTGCGGCAAATGGCCGGCGCGGTGCAAAGCTTCGGCCAGCAGCAGCGGAAAGGCGCATTCGTCCATCTGGATGCCGGGCCAATAGGCCGATCCGTCGAGCCAGGCGTTCTGCGGCCAGTGGCCGTCCGGCTGCTGGATGGAGCCGAGATAGTCGAGGATTTGCAACGCCGAGGCGGCGTCGCCGGCAGCAAGAAAGCCGCCGGCCGTCTCGACCAGATCGCGCGGCCAGACCAGATGGTAGCCGCCGAGGTCGTCGTCGCCCTTGTCGAAGCCCCACGGGATCGACAGGCTGGCGACCGCGGCGCCCGGTGTGGCGATCGACCGGTGCGTCGCCAGTACCGCCGTCGAGACGCGATAGAAGTTGATCCCGGGCACCGCGTGCCGGTCGAGCGGCAGCAGGCCCTTTTGCCAGTTGCGCCAGTTCTGGAGGTAGGATTTCGCCGCGGGTTCAAAACCCTGCTTCAGGCTGGCGAAAGCATGTTCCGCGGCCTCCTCGGGCGTCGCGCCAAATCCCAGCGCCAGCAAAGCCTTGGTCCTGGCCGCGGAAAAGCCGATCTCGCCGGTCAGCGCGACATTGCCGTCCTCGGCCCGCTGGTACGCAGCATCGAGCTCACCTGTGTTGTGCAGTTGCTGCCAACCGTCGGAAAAACCGACATAGCCGGCCGAGCCGGTCCGCCAGGGCAGCGACGAGGCCAGCGCCAGGCAGGAGCCGCGCCCCGAGGCGAACAGCACGGGCTTTCCCTCGTGCTCGCCGACCCAGGCGGTGTTGCCCATGCCGGCATTGACCAGATGCGGCGCCAGAAGCGCGTAGACGCGATAATCGTCAGCGACGCCCCTCAGCGCCGTGAAGGTGATTTCCTGCAGCAGCGCCGGGCGCGCCGGATCGGCGAGGATGCGCTTTTCGATCCGCCAGGCGCCGTCGTTCGCCGTGTTGACCAGCCGGTAGGCGGGTACGCCGTCCTCGAACGGTTCGATGCTGTGCGTGGCAGCGCGCTTCTCTTCCGAGAAATAGCCGGCGGCGCCGGTGACGATGAGGCCGAGGTCGCGGGTGCAGGCACTGTCGACGCGCGGATAGTAGATTTCGTTGAGCATGCCGTGGCTGATCGTGAACCAGATCCGGCCGGCCGGCGAAAGCGACGTTCCGACGCCGCTCTTGGCGCTTGACGTCCAGCGCGCCGGAATTCCCGGGGCGCCCGGAGCAACGTTTTGCGTCACTGGCATTCTGTTTCGGTCTCCTGGCCTCCTCCCTAGACCAGGACGCGAACCCTTTACAATCATTGCACCGCAAGTTGATCGGCGCCGACGGCAGGGCAACGAACTAGGGCTAACGGGTTTCTTCGGAGCTTTCGTCTGCGCTGACGGAGCAGCAAATGAAAAACCCGCCAGTGCGGCGGGTCACCGGCGCAAATCAGCACCATGGACGAAAATGTACCATAGCTGAGCTCACCGAGTCAAGAAAAAATTCCTATGACCAAAGGCACCGT
>NZ_RZPB01001029.1:0-1769 GCF_003998535.1 Mesorhizobium sp. M7A.F.Ca.AU.002.02.1.1
TCTCGGCATCGAACGGAACCGGCCATGGGCGCGGCTCGCCCTTGGCGAAGGAAGCGACAAGGGCGAGGTGCCGCTTGCCGCCGAAGATGATCTCAGCCTGGGCAATCCGCTGCTTGGCCTCGTCGCCGAGACCCGCCAAACCGTCCTCGCCGATGCCGACGACTGTCAGCCAGGCGGCTCGCGATTGACGCTCAGCAGGCATAATGACCCACCGTATCCTGATCCTCGGCGGCACCACCGAAGCGCGGCAACTGGCCGGAAAACTGGCGGCGCGTGCCTCGGTCACACTGTCGCTGGCCGGCCGCACCGAAAGCCCGGTCGCGCAAGGCGTGCCGGTGCGAAGCGGAGGCTTTGGCGGCGCCGACGGGCTGGCCGCTTACCTCACGGAAACGGCCACCGATCTGCTGATCGACGCCACGCATCCCTATGCGGCGCAAATCTCCGCCAATGCCGCACAAGCCGCGCGCATGGCCGGCGTGCCGATCCTTGCCCTGCGGCGTCCCGGCTGGGAGCCTGTCGAAGGCGACCGCTGGACGTTGGTCGGTACGGTCGGCGATGCCGCGCAAGCGCTTGGACCGGCGCCGCGCCGCGTTTTTCTGGCACTGGGCCGGCAAGAGGTTGCGGCTTTCGAAGCAGCGCCCCAGCACCACTATGTCATTCGCAGTGTCGATCCGGTCGAGCCGAAGCTGGCCGTGCCCGACGCCGAATATCTGTTGGCCCGTGGCCCGTTTCGCGACGCGGAGGAACGCGCGCTGCTCGAAAGGCACCGCATCGATGTCGTGGTGTCCAAGAACAGCGGCGGCGAGGCGACCTTTGGCAAGATCGCCTCGGCGCGGGCGCTTGGCATCGAGGTGGTCATGATCCGCAGGCCTGATCTGCCGGACGTGCCCTCGGCTGAAACCGTCGAAGCGCTGGCCGCCATTGTCGATCGATTTGGGATCGATCATTTTGTCCGTCCCGTGGACGAGCGCGGCGTGTAGACCAGCGCCGGCTTCTCCGTGCGCTTGATAATCCTGGTTTCCGGCGAGCCGATGATGATGCAGGTCGCCATGTCCGCCTTTTCAGCCTCGACATCGGCCAGCAGGTAGACCTCGATACGCTCGTCCGGGCGACCGGCGGCGCGGCCGAAGATTACCGGCGTGGTGCCCGGCAGGATGGCGGTCAGGCACTCGAAGGCGCGGCCGAGTTGCCAGGGGCGGGCCTTGCTGATCGGGTTGTAAAGCGCGATGACGAAGCCGGCACCGGCCGCCGCCAGCAGGCGCAGTTCGATCAACTCCCATGGCTTTAGATTGTCGGAGAGCGAGATGGCGCAGAAATCATGGCCGAGCGGCGCGCCGATGCGGGCGGCAACCGCAAGCATGGCGGTGATGCCGGGCACCACGGCGACATCGACTGCGCGCCATTCGACCGGACCGGCCTCGATCGCCTCGCAGACGGCCGCCGCCATGGCGAACACGCCGGGATCGCCGCCGGAGACCACGGCGACGTCATGGCCCTCTGCAGCCTTGCTCAATGCGTCCTTGGAGCGGGCGAGTTCCTCGCGGTTGTCGGAAGCGACGCGGGTCTGGTCCGGGCGCAGGTCCAGCCGGTCGAGATAGGGTTTGTAGCCGTAAAAGAATTTCGCCTCGGCGACAGCGCGGCTGGCCTCCGGGGTGACCTGATCGGCATTGCCGGGGCCAAGGCCGATGACGATGAGACGGCCACTCATACCTGCGCTCCCACGGCGCCGGGGCGGCCGGACCAGCCGGCGACCAGCACGATGGCGAAGT
>NZ_RZPB01000102.1:0-12332 GCF_003998535.1 Mesorhizobium sp. M7A.F.Ca.AU.002.02.1.1
GTCCTATTCCAAGGGCGGCTACATCGCGCGCGGTTTCGACGACATCGAGTGGCTCTGAGCTCCGTCGTTCCTGAACCCGCAAACAGAAATCATGGGAGGAAACCATGGCAGCTTCATTTGATCTGAACAACGACGGCGTGGTCGTCATCATCGGTTCGGGCGCCGGCGGCGGCACGCTCGGCAACGAACTTGCCCAGAAGGGTGTCGACGTCGTCATCCTGGAAGCCGGCGCGCGCCACGAATACGAGGATTTCGTCAATGACGAGTGGGGTTCGTTCGCCCAGCTCGCCTGGACCGACAAGCGCACCACGTCCGGCGACTGGCGCGTGGCAAAGGATTTTCCGAACCTGCCGGCCTGGATCGTCAAGTCGGTCGGCGGTTCGACCACGCATTGGGCGGGAGCCTCGCTGCGCTTCCAGGAGCACGAGTTCAAGACGCTCTCGACCTATGGCAAACTGGAAGGCGCCAACCTGCTCGATTGGCCGATCACGCTGGCCGAGATGGAGCCCTACTACGCCAAGGCCGAGGCCAAGATGGGCGTCACCGGCACCAATGACTGGCCGCGGCTGCCGGGCAACAACAATTTCAAGGTGTTGAAGGCCGGCGCCGACGAGCTCGGCTACAAGGAATGCCACACCGGCAACATGGCCATCAACTCGGTCGATCGCGACGATCGTAATTCCTGCCAGCAAACCGGCTTCTGCTTCCAGGGCTGTAAATGGGGCGCCAAATGGTCGACGCTCTACACCGAGATCCCCAAGGGCGAGGCGACAGGCCATCTCGAAGTCAGGCCGAATGCCATGGCGATCAAGATCAACCACGACGCCAGCGGAAAGGTGACCGGCGTCGTCTACGCCGACAAGGACGGCAAGCTGCAGGAGCAGAAGGCGCGCATCGTCGCGGTTGCCGGCAACTCGATCGAGAGCCCAAGGCTGCTGCTCAATTCGGCGTCGGGAAAATTCCCCGATGGGCTTGCCAACTCGTCGGGCCAGGTCGGCAAGAACTACATGCGCCACACCACCGGCTCGGTCTATGCCATCTTCGACAGGCCGGTGCATATGTATCGCGGCACCACCATGGCCGGCATCATCCGCGACGAGGCGCGGCATGATCCGTCGCGTGGGTTCGTGGGCGGCTACGAGTTCGAGACGCTGTCGCTCGGCCTGCCGTTCATGGCCGCATTCCTCGATCCGGGCGCCTGGGGGCGCTCGTTCACCACCGCACTCGATCACTACGACCACATGGCCGGCCTGTGGATCGTCGGTGAGGACATGCCGCGCGCGGAGAACCGCATCACGCTGCATGCAGACGAGAAGGACGCACACGGCATGCCGATCGCCGACGTGCATTTCGACGACCATCCGAACGACACGGCGATGCGTAACCACGCCTACAAACAGGCTACGGCACTTTACGATGCGGTCGGCGCCACCCGCACCTTCCCGACGCCGCCCTATCCCTCGACCCACAATCTCGGCACCAATCGGATGAGCGAGAAAGCGGAAGACGGCGTCGTCAACAAGCACGGCCAGGCGCACGACATCAAGAACCTGTTCGTGTCGGACGGCAGCCAGTTCACCACCGGGGCCGCCGAAAACCCGACCCTGACGATCGTGTCGCTGGCGATCCGCCAGGCCGACTACATCGCCGCGCAGATGTCGGCAAAGACGATCTAGTCACATCCTCCCGACGGACTGCTGGCGCGGAACCCGCAAGGTTCCGCGCCTTTTTCTTGCCACCCTTATTGCTTGGTGCAGGTCGATGCGGTGAAGGCGCCGTCGGGTTGCTTCATGATGATGTCGAAGGAGGGCACGGTTTCGCCGTCAAGCGTCGCCTGGGTCAGCGACAGCGAGTTGCCGCCGGCGGTGTAGCCGCCCAGTGGTCCCAGCCAGGAAATCACGCCGTTCGCATCCATTTGGTAGTTGTACCCTTGCTGAGCGGGGCCGAAGCCGCCGAGGCTGGTGTAGACAGGGCCGCTGTAGACGTTCCCCTTGATGGTGATGTCGCCGAGGCTGAGGAACATGCCAAGCAGGTACACTTCGCAATGATAGGTGCCGTCAGGCATCTTGCCATCGCTGAAATCGGCTCGCGCGGCTCCGGTTGCTGCGGCCAGAAGCAGTATGCCGATGAAAAAGCGTGAAATCCCTGAAATCATGACGTCGCTCGTTTGAAGAGCGAGCTTGCCCTATTTTTGCACCGCGCCGCAACATCGGTCGCCCAAGGCGCCGCTATTCAGATCAAAATCTAGGCAGTCTGGGAGAATGAGCGAAAATTAGGCAAAAACTGTGTAAGCTGCGCAAATTTCCCTCAATCGATTTCTGGCCGGCTCTCTTTGTTTTGGAAGCCCTATGTTCCAAAGCGCTGATATCTATGAACTATTTGTACCCTTTCGGGATCGCTGGAGCGGTTGGCATGGGGGTTGCATTGTAGTGTTGCGGTGCAATCAACTAGCTTGGGAGTCCGTAATATGAGGGGTAATTTCTCGACAATAACAAAAATGTTTTCGGCTGGTGCGGTCGCCGCCGGCCTGTTGATGTCGGCTCCGGCCAAGGCCGCCGACGACACGATCAAGGTCGGCATTCTCCATTCGCTCTCGGGGACCATGGCGATTTCGGAGACGACACTGAAGGACGCCATGCTGATGCTCATCGACGAGCAGAACGCCAAGGGCGGCCTGCTCGGCAAGAAGCTCGAGGCGGTGGTCGTCGATCCGGCTTCCAACTGGCCGCTGTTTGCCGAAAAGGCGCGCGAACTGATCTCCAAGGACAAGGTTGCGGCGGTGTTCGGCTGCTGGACCTCGGTGTCGCGCAAATCGGTGCTGCCGGTGTTCTCCGAACTCGACAACATCCTGTTCTATCCGGTCCAGTATGAGGGCGAGGAGAGCGAGCGCAACGTGTTCTACACGGGTGCGGCGCCGAACCAGCAGGCGATCCCGGCGGTCGACTATCTGATGAGCGAGGACGGCGGTTCGGTTAAGCGCTGGGTGCTGGAAGGCACCGACTACGTCTATCCGCGCACCACCAACAAGATCCTCGAGGCCTATCTGAAGGCCAAGGGCGTGGCGGCTGAAGACATCATGGTCAATTACACGCCGTTCGGCTTCTCCGACTGGCAGACCGAGGTTTCGGCGATCAAGAAGTTCGGTTCGGCCGGCAAGAAGACCGCCGTCGTCTCCACCGTCAACGGCGACGCCAACGTGCCGTTCTACAAGGAACTCGGCAACCAGGGCATCAAGGCCGAGGACATTCCGGTCATGGCCTTCTCGGTCGGCGAGGAAGAGCTTGCAGGTCTCGACACCGCGCCGCTGGTCGGCCATCTCGCCGCCTGGAACTATTTCGAGAGCATCGATACGCCCGAGAACAAGAAGTTCATCGCCGACTGGCACAAGTTCATCAAGAACGACAAGCGCACCACCAACGACCCGATGGAGGCCCATTATATCGGCTTCAACATGTGGGTGAAGGCGGTCGAGAAGGCCGGCACCACCGATCCGGACAAGGTCATCGACGCCATGATCGGCGTGTCGGTGCCGAACCTGACCGGCGGCTATTCGACGATGATGCCGAACCACCACATCACCAAGCCGGTGCTGATCGGCGAAATCCAGGCCGACGGCCAGTTCGAGACCGTGTCGCGCACGCCGGGCCTGGTGATGGGCGACGAATGGTCCGACTATCTGCCTGATTCCAAGGACCTGATCTCGGATTGGCGCGCGCCTCTGTCCTGCGGCAACTTTAATGTTGCCACCGGCAAGTGCGGCGGCAAGGGCACGAACTGATCCCTCCCAGGGCTGACCCAGTCAGACCGCGCGCGTCCGGACGGCTTCCTCCGCCGTCCGGACGCCCACTTCAACCTTCAGGGGTTACCAGAAACCAATGACCTTAATCCGCACGGGTTTGATGCTGTTGTTCCTGCTGGCGACACTGTCGTCATCGGGCGCTGGCGAAACCGATCTGCGCGGCATCATCGCCAAATTCGCCACGGCCAAGGGCTTTTCCGAGATCGGAGCCGTCGTCCACGAACTGGCAGCCGCTGGCGACCCGGCGGTGGAGCGGCCGCTTGCGGCACTTGCCGACGGCAACCTCTATGTCCGCAAGGCCGATTCCCTGGTGTTTGTCGGCAAGGAAGCGGGCGAGAGCGTCCAGCTTTCCGACCCGTTGAGCGGGGAGGCATCGGGTGAGGCGGCCAAGGACGGCATCACCAAGATCAAGGTCAACAACACGCTGCGTCGCGTCATCCGCGATGCGTTGGGCACTCTGACGCTCGGCGCCAAGGATCCGGCTGTCCGCATCGCCGCCGCCGACACCATGTTCAAGACACCTGACGCCGCAAATATCGCCCCCCTCGATACGGCGATCGCCGGTGAGGCCGTGGCCAGCGTCAAGGCTCTGCTCGAACAGGCCCGTGCGGCCTCCGTTCTGGTCTCCGACCGGCCGGATGCCGAGAAGCTCACTGCCATCGCGCTGATCGGCGCGCGCGGCGACCGCGATGCGGTTTCCCTGCTCACCTCGGTCGAGGCGAATTCCACCGACGCGGTCAGGCAAGCGGCGACAGCCGCGATCGCCAACATCAATTCGACGCTGGCCTTTTGGGATGCCGGGCAGAACATCTGGTACGGCATCTCGCTGGGCTCGGTACTGCTGCTGGCGGCAATCGGCCTCGCCATCACCTTCGGCGTCATGGGCGTCATCAACATGGCGCATGGCGAGATGGTCATGCTCGGCGCCTACACGACCTTCGTCGTCCAGCAGGTGATCCGTACATCCTTCCCTGACCTGTTCGACTGGTCGCTGGTCATCGCACTGCCGCTGGCCTTTCTCGTCGCCGCTCTGGTTGGCCTGATCATCGAGCGCGGCGTCATCCGCTTCCTCTATGGCCGGCCGCTTGAAACACTGCTGGCGACATGGGGCGTCTCGCTGATCCTGCAACAGGCCGTGCGCTCAATCTTCGGGCCGACCAACCAGGAGGTCGGCAACCCATCCTGGATGTCGGGCTCGTTCAATGTCGGACAGTTGGCGATCACCTGGAACCGCCTGTGGATCCTGGTTTTCGCGCTCGCTGTCTTCGGCATCCTGCTCTACGTGATGAAGCGCACGCCCTGGGGCCTGCAGATGCGCGCCGTCACCGCCAACCGGCGCATGGCTGCCTCGATGGGCATCAGGACGCCGTGGGTCGACGCGCTGACCTTCGCGCTCGGCTCCGGCATTGCCGGCATTGCCGGCGTCGCGCTGAGCCAGATCGACAACGTCTCGCCCAATCTCGGCCGCGGGTACATCATCGACAGCTTCATGGTCGTTGTCTTCGGCGGCGTCGGCAATCTGTGGGGCACGCTGGTCGGCGCCTTCTCGCTCGGCATCGTCAACAAGTTCCTCGAGCCTTATGCGGGCGCGGTGCTCGGCAAGATCGTCGTGCTGGTGCTGATCATCCTGTTCATCCAGAAACGCCCGCGCGGCCTGTTCGCGCTCAAGGGGAGGGCGGTGGAAGCATGATCACGGGACGCTTCTTTGCCGCCGGCGCGGACCGCCGCATCGCCATTACGATCTCCATCCTGCTGGCGGTGGCCGTCATCGTGCCGTTGCTCAACCTTGCGGTGTCTCCTACCAGCGCCTTCTACATCCCATCCTACATCGTCGCGCTGACCGGCAAATATCTCTGCTATGCGCTGCTTGCCTTGGCGCTCGACCTGGTCTGGGGCTATTGCGGCATCCTTTCGCTCGGCCACGGCGCCTTCTTCGCGCTCGGCGGCTATGCAATGGGCATGTATCTGATGCGCCAGATCGGCTCGCGCGGCGTCTATGGCAATCCCGTCTTGCCCGACTTCATGGTGTTCCTGAACTACAAGGAACTGCCATGGTTCTGGTATGGCTTCGACCATTTCTGGTTCGCCGGCCTCATGGTGCTCGCGGTGCCTGGCCTGCTGGCTTTCGTCTTCGGCTGGTTCGCCTTCCGCAGCCGCGTCACCGGCGTTTATCTCTCCATCATTACCCAGGCGATGACGTATGCGCTGCTGCTTGCCTTTTTCCGCAACGACATGGGGTTCGGCGGCAACAACGGCCTGACCGATTTCAAGGATATTCTGGGCTTCAACGTGCAGGCCGACGCGACGCGCTCGGCGCTGTTTGCCGCCAGCGCGGTGATGCTGGCACTTGCCGTCTTCGTCACCTGGGCGATCGTCGGCTCAAAATACGGCAAGCTCTTGATGGCGGTACGCGATGCCGAGAGCCGCACGCGCTTCCTCGGCTGGCGGGCGGAGAACGTGAAACTGTTCGCCTTCACCGTCTCGGCCGTCATGGCCGGCATAGCCGGCGCGCTCTACGTGCCGCAGGTCGGCATCATCAATCCGGGTGAATTCGAGCCGGCCAATTCGATTGAAGTCGTCGTCTGGGCGGCTGTCGGCGGGCGCGGCACCATTGTCGGGCCGATCATCGGTGCGTTGCTGGTCAATGCCGGAAAATCCTGGTTCACCGGCGTACTGCCGGAGTTCTGGCTGTTTGCACTGGGTGGACTATTCGTCGCCGTCACGCTTTTGCTGCCCAAGGGCATCATCGGCATGTGGGACAGCTGGCGCGGCAACGCCAAGGCGTTGCGAGCTGCTTCGATTGCCGAGGAAGCCGGCACCGATGCCGATGTCTCGCCGCCGGCGAAAATCGTTCGCAGTGAAGCAAGAAAGCCAGGTGACTGGTCCGCCAGCAACCCCGAACCACAGCCGGCGGAGTGAGCGACCATGTCAAAGTCGAACACGATCCTTTATCTCGACGGCGTCTCGGTCTCCTTCGACGGCTTTCGCGCCATCAACAATCTGTCGCTGGTGCTCGACAAGGGCGAGATGCGCGCCATCATCGGCCCCAACGGCGCCGGCAAGACGACGATGATGGACATCGTCACCGGCAAGACGCGGCCCGACGAGGGCGAAGTGTTCTTCGACGGCCAAGTCGATCTGACCAAGCACGACGAGGCCGAGATCGCAATGATGGGCATTGGCCGTAAATTTCAGAAGCCGACCGTCTTCGAAAGCCACACGATCGAGGAAAACCTGATGCTGGCGCTGAAGGGTCCTCGCTCGATCTTCCCGGCGCTGTTTCACCGCCGCTCGGCCGCCGAGACGCGGCAGATTGATGACATCCTCGGCATCATCCGGCTTGGCGACAAGCGTGACGAACTGGCGGCCAATCTCAGCCATGGGCAAAAGCAGTGGCTGGAGATCGGCATGCTCTTGGCGCAGGACCCGAAACTGCTTCTGGTTGACGAGCCGGTCGCCGGCATGACCGATGCCGAGACCGAGGAAACCGCGCGGCTGCTCAAGGATATCGCCCGCGACCATTCGGTCATCGTCGTCGAGCACGACATGCATTTCGTGCGCGAGCTCGGCGTCAAGGTCACCTGCCTGCACGAGGGCTCGGTGCTCTCGGAAGGCACACTCGATTTCGTGTCGGCCGACGAGCGTGTCGTCGAAGTCTATCTGGGGAGATGAGCATGGTCTGGCGGGTTCAGTTCCATCACTTCGATCTGTCGTTTCTCAGGTTCTGGAGACGGCGCTGACATGCTCGAAGTTTCCAATGCCACGCTGCACTACGGCGCCGCCCAGGCGCTGCGCGGCGTATCGCTGAAGGCGGGCGCCGGCAAGATCACCTGCGTGCTCGGCCGCAACGGCGTCGGTAAGACCAGTTTGATGAGATCGATCGTCGGCCACCACCGGCTGACGAGCGGAAGCGTTGCCTTCGAGGGGAAGGCGCTCGACCGGAGCGCGGCGTATGACCGCGCCCGGTCGGGCATCGCATTCGTACCGCAGGGCAGGGAGGTCTTTCCGCTGCTCACCGTGCGGGAGAACCTGGAATCAGGCTTTGCGCCGCTGAGGCGAGCCGACCGCAACATTCCGGCGCATGTCTTCGAATTGTTCCCTGTGCTGAAGCAGATGCTCGGCCGTCGCGGCGGCGATCTTTCCGGCGGCCAGCAGCAACAGCTCGCCATCGGGCGGGCGCTGGTGATGCGGCCGAAACTGCTCGTGCTCGATGAACCGACCGAGGGCATACAGCCGTCGATCATTAAGGACATCGGCCGCGCCATCCGCTATCTACGCGACCAGGCGGGCATCGCCGTGCTTTTGGTCGAACAATATCTCGATTTCTGCCGCGAGCTCGCCGACGAGGTCAACATCATGGACCGGGGCGTGATCGTCCATACCGGCCCGGCTGAAGATTTAGACCGGGCTGATGTGCGGAAGTTCCTTACCGTCTAGCATTGGCGGTGAACTTCAGTTGGCGATCCGAAGTTCTTGCCAAGTCCAATATTTCTCCATCCGATCACCTGCGTCTCTGGCACGCTCAATATCGCGTGCTAGTCTTTTCCATGGCTTTGTGAGTCGGCCGCTTCCGTATCAGTCTGGTTATCGCAGATCGAGGACCACGGCCAATGCCGGGCAAGTTTCACGCAAGCAAGGCTGCCTAGCTTCCCTCCTGCGATCTCTGTCGTTCAAACGCGTTTGGGCACACAGGCTAAGGGACAGCCATGGAACGTTACGTCGAGGATTACCAGAAGCGGCGGCTTACCGAACGCGTCGACATCATCGCTGCCATCAATATCTTGAGATCACAGGGCTGCGACTACGACGATCTGATCGAGGAGATCACCAAGGTCTTCTATGTCGATCTCGATACCTTCAATGAGATTGTCATGGCGGCCTAGGAGCCGCATTCGTCTCCCCACGATCAGAGGCCGGTGTTGCGCGATTAGCTTGCGCGCCTGAACGGAGATGCGGTGACGCGGTTACGGCCTCCGCGCTTGGCGTCGTAGAGCGCCTTGTCGGCGGCGTTGAGCACCTTGTCGAAGCCGAGGCCTTCCTTGGTGCCGAAAGCAAATCCGGCACTGACGGTGCATATCAGCGAGCCTGTCTCGGTTTCGATGCGGTGCGCGGCGAAAGCTGCCCGTATGGCCTCGGCGGTGGCCTCCACCGTTTCGGGCAAGGTCCGCTTCAGCACCAGCGCGAACTCCTCGCCGCCCATGCGCGCGGCGACGTCGGCCGGGCGGCGATTGCTGGCGAGTTCCCGTGCAAACACCCTCAGCACCTCATCACCGGCGGCGTGGCCGAATTCGTCGTTGATGGCCTTGAAGTTGTCGAGATCGAAGACGACCACCGCCGTGAAGGCGCCGACCGGCGCATCGCCGTGCAGGTCGAACAGGGCGCGGCGGTTGAGCAGGCCGGTCAGCGGGTCGGTCAGGGCATTGTGGCGGTGATGCCGGGCCAAGCGTCCCTGATTCAGGGCCAGGGAAAGCGCTCCAATCCCGGTCATGCTGGCGATGACGATGATGAGGCTCAGTTCCTCGGCCCAGTTGCTTGGCGCATGTCCAAGGACCAGCTTTCCATCCAAGGCTAAAACCATGGCGCAGAGAGCGAAGGATGCGGCCGTGGCAGAATAGAGCGCGGTGATACCGATCGTCAGGGCAGGGGCTTCGTCGCGGCCCTTCCAGTATTCGACCGCCGTTGCGAACAGAAGCAAGGCGGCGAAGGCATTTTCGAACATGAAGCCCAGCCCGTCATAGCCTAGAGCCATGGGAGGCAACGTCACGGCCAGCGAAATGGCGCTGCCAAGTACAGTTCGGGGCACTGGCGAGCCGCCGGTTCTAAACTGGTAGGCCGCGCCCAGCATTGTCGAGAAACCGAGCAGGAGGAAAGCCAGCGTGGCGATGCCCAGCAGGCGCCCGGGCATGTCGATATAAGCGTCATAGACAAAAATATCGCCGACCACGAACACCAGGCTGATCGCCCATGTCAGCAGGAATTTCTCCGAGCGAGCGGTCAGCCACATGCCGAACAATGTCAGGCTCAGGCAGGCCGCGGAAAAACCGACAGCCAGGAGAAGTGAAGTGTAGTCGAGCGACATGCCCCTCGTCCTTGCCCGTGGCGGCCCAGATCTGCGACTGGTCTGGCTGGATTCATGCAGCAAGGAGGTATCGATAAGGTTACGACGGTGGCGAAGATGCCATGATTCCGCTGCGTCAGGGCACCGGTTGACCCTGGTCCACTCGCTTCATCAGTGCCATGGCGCCGAACGGCGCGCGCACCTTGCCCTCGGTGATGAAGTAAACGAACACGTCGCGCGGCTTGACCGGCGCATCGGTGGCGGGGTCGGCGCGCCGCAGGTCGGCCGGCTGCTTGCCTTGCGCCCAGGTCTTTACCCGCGCGGCCCATTCATCGAGGCCTTTCGGCGTATAGCAGTCGGGATTGTCATCGCTGCCGGTCTGCAGTCGGGCGTAGACGAAATCGGCGGTGATGTCGGCGATATCAGGATATTTGGCATGGTCGGCGTAGACGATCGCGGCCTTGTATTTTCGGGCAAGTGCTGCGAATTCCGGCACGACAAAACTGTCGTTGCGGACTTCGAGCGCATGGCGCAGCGCAACGCCGTCCTGCTTTTCCGGGAGCAGCTTCAGGAAGGCTTCGAAATCGTCCGGATCGAATTTCTTGGTCGGTGCGAACTGCCACAGGATCGGCCCGAGCTTTTCGCCGAGCGCCGCCACGCCGGAGCCAAGAAAGCGCATCATCGATTCGCCGGCCTCGCCCAGCACGCGCCGGTTGGTGACGAAGCGGTTGCCCTTCAGCGAATAGACAAAGCCGTCCGGCGCCTCGCTGGCCCATTTGACGAAGGTCGGCTCCTTGAAGCTGGAATAGTAAGTGCCGTTGACCTCGATGCTCGGCACCTGGCGAGTGGCGTAGTTCAACTGCTTGGCCTTGGGAAGCTTGTCGGGATAGAAGGACGTATCCCAGGGTTCGAAGGTCCAGCCGCCCATGCCGGCGCGGATTGTTCCCGATGTGCTCATTGTCATCCTCCCAATGCAGAAAAAGATCAGGCCGCGGTGATCTGATCGACGGTTTTGGCCATGTCGACGAGCACCCATCCTGGCCGGTAGGGATTGGGCCGGCGACCCGTTTCGTGGAAACCATAGGCAAGATAGAGCGCAATGTTCCGCTCCATCCTGGCGTTGGTGTAGAGCCGCACTTCTGGCAGACCCCAGAGATGGGTCTGCTCATCCGCGTGTTTCAGCAGCGCAATGCCGAAGCCCTTGCCTTGAAAGTCGGGGGAGACCGCGACGGAGAAGATCATCGCGTGGTCGTCATGTCGCTCCAGCGTGATCAGCCCGGCAAGCTCGCCGCCACTTTCCAGCAACCAGACCTCGCCGCGCACGATGCGCGGTGCATAGTCCTCGGTGACCGGGACCGGCGGCGCGCCGAACAGTGCGATGTAAGGCGCATAAGCCGCTTCCGTCAGCGAGACGACGGTTTGGAGATCACCGGCAAGCGCTCTTCTGATTGTCATTCAAAAGCTCTCCAGGCGCCAACCGGTCGATCACTCCGCCGCTTCGCGTTTGCCTCCGGGACGTCGCTCCAGAAGCTCCTTGAGGAACTGGCCGGTGTAGCTGCGCTTTTCGCGCACGATGGCTTCCGGCGTGCCGGAGGCGACCAGTTCGCCGCCGCCATCGCCGCCTTCGGGGCCGAGGTCGAGCACCCAGTCCGCGGTTTTTATCACTTCGAGATTGTGCTCGATGACCACCACCGTGTTGCCCTGGTCTACCAGTTCGTGCAGCACTTCCAGCAGTTTGGCAACGTCGTGGAAATGCAGGCCAGTGGTCGGCTCATCCAGGATATAGAGCGTCTTGCCGGTCGCCTTGCGCGACAGTTCCTTGGCCAGCTTGATGCGCTGCGCCTCGCCGCCGGACAGCGTTGTCGCCTGCTGGCCGATATGGATGTAGCCGAGGCCGACCTGCTTCAGCGTGTCGAGCTTGTCGCGCACGCCGGGCACGGCGGCGAAGAAATCGACGCCTTCCTCGACCGTCATGTCGAGCACGTCGGCGATCGACTTGCCCTTGAACAGGACATCGAGCGTCTCTCTGTTATAGCGCTTGCCGTGACAGACGTCGCAGGTGACGTAGACGTCGGGCAGGAAGTGCATCTCGATCTTGATGACGCCGTCGCCCTGGCAGGCCTCGCAGCGGCCGCCCTTGACGTTGAACGAAAAGCGTCCCGGCTGATAGCCGCGCGCCTTGGCCTCCGGCAGGCCAGCGAACCAGTCGCGGATCGGCGTGAAGGCGCCGGTATAGGTGGCCGGGTTTGAACGCGGTGTGCGGCCGATCGGCGACTGGTCGATGTCGATGACCTTGTCGAGGAATTCGAGGCCCTCGATGCGGTCGTGGTCGGCCGGATGTTCGCGCGAGCCCATGATGCGTCTCGAAGCGGCCTTGAACAGCGTCTCGATCAGGAAGGTCGACTTGCCGCCGCCGGACACGCCAGTGACGGCGGTGAAGGTGCCGAGTGGGATTTCGGCGGTGACGTTCTTCAG
>NZ_RZPB01001030.1:0-1768 GCF_003998535.1 Mesorhizobium sp. M7A.F.Ca.AU.002.02.1.1
GTGCCCATGTTGGCGTGCTGCGCACCGCAGAATTCAGCGCATTGACCACGGTAGACGCCTGGCTTGTCCGCCTTGATATCCAGGACGTTCATGTGGCCCGGGATAAGGTCGAGCTTGCCGGCCAAGCTTGGGATCCAGAAGGAATGGATCACATCGGTCGAGGTCAAAAGCAGCCGCACCGGCTCGCCGGCAGGGATATGAATCTCGTATGCCGTCGTCAGGATGCGGCTCGGCGTAGCATCCTCGTAGCGCACCTCCCACCACCACTGGTGCCCGGTCACCCTGATTGTCAGCGCAGCCTCCGAGCCGATCGCAGCCAGCGTCCTGTTGGCGAAAAAGCTTAGCAGCGTCAGTCCGATCAAGATGATGGTGGTCACTCCGACGGCGGACACGACCACGCGCATCTTGCCGCGTTCGGCCGCTTCGTCGAGTAGGAGGGGTTCATCGCCGGAACGCGATCGCATGACCAGCGGTGCTGCGAGAGCGATCATCACCAGCGCCCAAACAACCGCGCAAAGCGCGGTAAAGAACCAGATGAGCCAGGCCAGCTCGCCGGCTGCGGGGCCCTTCGGGTCAAGCGCCGACTGCCAGCCTGCGCATCCCTGCAGAAACAGGACACAGAAGGCGAAGGCCATCGAGGCCGGGCGCTTCACGGTGATTTGCCCAGTGTCGCGGCATCCGGCAGGCGGTTTTCCGAGGGATGCACCATCATGTCGTCATTGCGTTGCGGCGCGGCGGAAGACGGCGCGTTGCCGCCCAGTGCGCGCACGAAGGCCGCCAGCTCCCATATCTGGTCGTCGGGTATCTTCTGGCCGAAGCTTGGCATCCCGTTGGGCCTGCCGTCGCGGATCGTGGCGTGGATGCTTTCCATCGAGCTGCCATAGATCCACTTCTCGTCCATGAGCGCCGGACCCATGCCGCCACCGCCATTGGCATGGCAGCCCGAGCAGTTGAACCAGCCGAACAGGCGTTTGCCCTCGCTCATGTGGAAGGCGTTGGCCTCGAAGCTCGCCGCCTTGTTGTCGGTGGGGGAGGGTCGCTGTCCGCCCGGCTCCAACGTGGTCACAGGCGTCGGCTGCTCACCTGAGCCGAGCGCCGATTGCGGTCGCGTGTCGCGCTCCTCGCGCTGGCAGGCGACCAGGGCCAGTGTCAAGGGCAGCAACATCGCCAGAGCGCGCCTCATCGGGCCGGTCTCCCGGCCATGTCCAGACGCGGTACGCCGTATCGCGCCAGAACCGCGTCGATCTCGGCCTTGTGTCGGGCAAGCGCGCTATTCACATCGCCACGCAGCGCATCGTCCTCGCGTCGAACACCCATTGAGATGTCGTACATCAGCGGCAGTTGCGGTCCATCGATGCGAGGCGTGACCGGCGTGATCCGGAGCGGCACCTTTTGCCTCTGCGCGAAATAGCCGGCGAGCGGACCCCAGACCACGGCAAGGTCGATCTCGCCGTTCGCGACAGCTTCGACGATGCGCGCCGGCGGGTTGGGAGCAGAGTAGTCGCCATAGACGGGGTAGCCGATGAGGTGCCCGACAATGCCGCGGCGGCCAAGCGCCTGGACAGGCGGCGAGTTGGCGCCATCGTCGCCGATGAGCTGAACACCGATGCGCAATTCTTGCAACCGCGGGTCGTTGAAGGACGTCACGTCCGGGCCGTCCTGGCGGGTCACGAAGACATAGGACGAACGGTAGTAGGGCGTGGTGGGGCGCAGCATTTCGAGATTGGCAGGCGTGCCGGGCACGAGATCGCAAAGGCCTGCCTTCAGC
>NZ_RZPB01001031.1:0-1763 GCF_003998535.1 Mesorhizobium sp. M7A.F.Ca.AU.002.02.1.1
CCCTTGGCGTCAAGGGATCACGCGTGGCGCCATCACCGAAGCATCGCTACGTCAAGCCAGATCCAATGCTCGCGGCACTCGCCGACAGCCAGGCAAAACCATGGCCGATCGCCAATCAATCGTAGAGATTATACTTTGCCCAGTCGGCTTCCGGAATCTCGTCGCCGATCCGGTAGCGGAGTTGCAAGACTTCCATATGGTCCGGCCCGGTCTGGCACTTGAATTTCAGCCTGTACCACTGCCCCTTGCTGCGAAACGCAGCACCCGGGCTCTTGATTGCATCGGCGCCCATCTCGGGCGTGGCAAAGGCGTAGGCGACGACGCGATCGGCTTTGAACTTGCGATCGTCATGGGTGATGCGGTCGAGCACTTCGGCGTCGCAACGCTGTTCAAGGCGAGTTTGGGGATCGAGTTTCATCAGTCCGGCGCGCAATGCATTGTCCATTGCGCTGGCTGGAAAACTCAGTGTCACTGACGCCAAGGCGGTCATGCAGAGCTTCTTCATGGGCGGGACAAGCAACATATTTTGTCGGAGAAATCAACCGAGCGGACCGCCTCGGACGCTGCGGGAATCTTCAATCATATGGCTGCTGCGTTCAAAATTGCGTGTCGGGATTCGTCGTGCGATGCCTGCGGCCAACGGATCAAAGAGGCACGGCCGGCATCGGTAAGATCGTAGAGGCCGCGGTCGACGCGCGCGAACCAGCCATAGACATTGTGCTGCAGGATCTTGGGCGCGATCGGCGTCACCGCCTTCAGATCTCGCGGCCGCCTGGGGCCATCCACCATGGCGGCAGCGCAGGCGAGGGCGCTTTGGCGATAGGCGGTCATGATCGGATTGCGCGATCCTCCTCCGGCAACGGGATCGCCGCGACGGCGCTGGTGCTCATCGACCAGGCGGGAGCGCCGGCGGGCATTTTTGCGCGGCGCCAGCGCGATCGGGCTGAGAAGCACCTCGACCCGGTCCGTCGCGGTCACGCCAAGCAAGCCGAAGCCAAGCCGGCGGCAGAGATTGCGGAACCTGGCATCGCTTTCGCGTCCCTTGCCGCGAGCCGACATGCGCGCGGCCAGCCACACCTCGTCACAGGCCGCCGCACGATCGACACCTTGCAGCACCAGTTCGAGATTGAACTGCAGCTTCAACTCGCAGATGACGACAACCGGCGGCTCCCCCTCGCGCAACGCAACAACATCGCAGCCGTCGATCTCGCCTTTGACGACAAAGTCGAGGCTTTCGAGGAACCGCTTCACCGGCGCATAGAGTGAGGTCTCGTTCATGGCGCAAGGTTTAGCCGATTCGAGGCGAAAAGCCTTCCGGTGGTTCGGCGTCCTGCGGCTCGAAAGGGGACCGGTGTGGATACCGCAACGCCGGGCCAGCCGTCAGGCTTCGGCGTTCGGCACCGCCCGGTTCGGCAGCTTCCTGCGGCGCAGGAGCGGATAGCCGATCTGGCCGAAATAGGTGGAAGGGATCGGATCGTCGACGCCGTACTTGTCCGGCACCTTGTCACCGGTGGGATTGTAGGTGCCGAACAGCACGTCGAGGAAAGGCAACTGCCCGGCGAAGTTCTTGTCATAGGCTTCGCGCTGGTTGGCATGGTGCCAGCGATGGAACTGCGGGCTGGCGATCAGCCACTTCAAGGGGCCGAACGGAATCCGCACGTTTGAATGCACAAGCAGCGTATGTCCAAGGTAGAGAGTCGAAAAGACGGCGATCGACGCTTCCGAGAAGCCGAGGAAAAAGATCGGCGTCAGCGATATTGCCT
>NZ_RZPB01001032.1:0-1759 GCF_003998535.1 Mesorhizobium sp. M7A.F.Ca.AU.002.02.1.1
GGCAACGTCGACGCCTGCTAGCGCCAGTTCGCCCGCCAGCATCAATCCCGCCGGACCACCCCCGGCGATCACCACCGCATGATCTGAAACCATTGTCATCACTCCCGTTTTCCGCACCTTGGTTCGGGTCGGTTTTACGGGAGGAGCCGGGTCTTGCCGCAAGCCCCTTGTGCGCCATATGTATGAAATGGAAGGGAACGGTATTGTTTCCCCTGTTGGTTGCCGCGGAACAAGCGCTCGGGGCAATTTCCCCTAACGATATCCAGATTTTCAGGCGCAAAAACCCAGAGTCTTCCGTGCTTTGGCACGGAGCTCTGATGTTCATTGGAAAGAAGGGGGCCGGTCGGCGTTTGGCAGCGGTACGAGGAGGCCACTATGTGCCAGCGCCGGCCGGCCGACCCCACGGACCCAGGAGATGCGGCGGACCTGAGCATCATGGGGTATTCCCAGGGACCGGAGCCGGCGGTCTATCCTCGTGCCGGCTTCGTCTTGGCCTGCACAGTCGCGCAAGAGCTTATAAAAATCAACAGTTTCTTAACCAAGGCTCGCGAATCGCTTGGATTAAGGTAAACGGGTAACCCTGTCGGGTTGACTGGATAATCGGGGCTGGGTCACTACGCCGCCTTGGCGACGACCCGATTGCGGCCGCCGCTTTTGGCTTCGTAGAGCGCGAGATCGGCACGCTTCATGAGCGCCGCCACCGTGTCCACGCCCTTCAGCACCGACGACACGCCGACGCTGACCGTGACTTCGATCGCCTTGCCGTCCTGGCCAATGGCGAAAGCCGCCTGGGCGATTTCGGCGCGAATGCGCTCGGCCACCTTCTCGGCCACCGCGCCCTCGGTATCCGGCATCACCACGACGAACTCCTCGCCGCCAAAGCGGCAGGCAAGGTCGATACCCCTGACATTCTTGCGCAGCCGCCGTGCGAATTCCCGCAGCACCTCGTCGCCGCCATCATGACCGTGCGCGTCGTTGATCGCCTTGAAGCGATCGAGGTCGGTGATCATCACCGACAGCGGCCGGCGCCGTGCCACGGCGCGATCGAACAGCGTCTGCAGATGGCTGTCCAGATAGCGGCGATTGTGCAGCCCGGTCAGACCGTCGGTCACCGCCATTTCGATTGTCTGGGTGACGCTGGCCCGTAGCTGGTCGTTGTAGCGCTTACGGCGCACCTGCGTGCGCAGCCGTGCCGTCAGTTCCTGCTGGTCGATCGGCCGCATGAGATAGTCGTTGATGCCGAGTTCCAGGCCGCGAATGATGCGTTCCTCCTCGCCCTCCTCCGCCAGCAGGATAATCGGCACGAAGCGGGTGCGATCGAGCGAGCGCAACTGCGAACAGAGCCTCAGCGGATCGAAATCGGCGAACGCGGTCGAGATCATCACGCATTCATAGGATGTCTCGGCGGCCTGGAAGAAACCGGCATGCGGATCATGTGTGACGTCGAGGTCGGCCCGATCACGCAGCATCTTCTGGATGCGCTCGACGGATGTTTTGCGCTCGTCGATCAAAAGCACTTTCGGCGTCGTGTCCTCGGATGCGAAATTGCGGCTGAGCAACTCCTCGATGCCGATATTGCGCGTCGTCGAGGCGCGCAGCCGCAACTCGTCGGTCAGCGACTTCAGCCGAACAAGGCTCTTGACGCGCGTCATCAGCTGCAGGTCGTTGACCGGCTTGGTCAGGAAGTCGTCGGCGCCAGCCTCAAGCCCGCGGACGCGGTCGGAAACCTGGTCCAGCGCGGTGATCATCACCACCGGAA
>NZ_RZPB01001033.1:0-1759 GCF_003998535.1 Mesorhizobium sp. M7A.F.Ca.AU.002.02.1.1
GTTTCTGGTCGTCGCCGACCTGCAGGGCAAGGCACAGAATGCGCGCATCACGGCGGCAGCGGCGATCGGCGAGGACGATGTCCGTGTCGCGTTGGCGGACAGGAGCGAGGCGCGCCGTGAAACGAGCTTCGATCGGGACAAGCGCGCCGTGCGTGTACGTGAAACCGTGCGCCTTGGCGCCATCACGCTCGCCGAGCGCATGCTGCCGCCGCCAACGGGGGCCGACGCCGACCGCGCCGTCCTCGATGCCGTGCGCCAGCACGGGCTGTCGCTGCTGACCTGGAGCAAGGAGGCGCAAACGCTGCGCCAGCGGCTTGGCTGGCTGCATCGCGGCCTGGGCGCGCCATGGCCCGATATGGCGGATGACGCCCTCGTCGAGCGCCTCGACGACTGGCTGCTGCCTTACCTCGCCGGCGCGGCATCGTTTGCCGCCATCGATGCAGGCGTTGTCTCGGCCGGGCTGGCCAGCCTCGTGCCGCATGATCTGCAGCGCAGGATCGATACGCTGGCGCCGACCCATTTCGACGCTCCGTCCGGCAGCCATGTGCCTATCCGCTATGACGGCGAATGGCCGGTGCTGGCGATTCGCGTACAGGAGCTGTTCGGCCTCGACCGCCATCCTTCGATCGCCAATGGCACTGTGCCGCTGACGCTCGAACTCCTGTCGCCGGCGCACCGGCCGATCCAGACGACGCGCGACCTGCCCGGCTTCTGGCGCGGCTCCTGGACCGACGTGCGCGCCGACATGCGCGGCCGCTATCCCAAGCATGTCTGGCCGGAAAACCCGCTGCTCGCCGCCGCCACCGCCCGGGCCAAGCCGCGCGGGACCTAGCCTTTGGAGCTTCGCGGCTGTAATTCATGGCCATGATCAACGTTTTGCGTTCGCCCGATTTCCAGCAGAGCCAGAGACTGCGCCTCAACACGCTAATCCGGTTGCGATGGCTTGCCATTGTCGGTCAGAGCCTGGCGGTGCTCGTCGTCGCCTATGGGCTGAAGTTTCCGCTGCCGGTCAGCCTCTGCTTTGCCCTGATCGCCTGTTCGGCCTGGATGAACCTGTTTCTCGCCTTTCGCTTTCCGGCGGCACACCGGCTCACGCCGCTTGCGGCCTTCGGCATCCTCATCTTCGACAGCCTGCAGCTTGCCGGCCTGCTCTACATGACCGGCGGCCTCACCAATCCGTTCTCGCTGCTGATGACCGTGCCTGTCGTCATTTCGGCGACATCGCTGCCCCTGCGCCTGACTGCCATCCTCGGCGGGCTGGTCATGTCGGCGGCGACCTTTCTGGTCTTTGTCCATCTGCCGCTGCCCTGGCATGAGGATGCGCCGCTGGCCATGCCTTTTCTCTATGTCGCCGGCATGTGGATGGCGGTGCTGTCCTCGATCGCCTTCACCGCCATATATGCTTTTCGGGTGGCAGCCGAAGCCCGGCTTCTGGCCAATGCGCTCGCCGCAACAGAGCTGGTGCTGCAGCGCGAGCAACACCTTTCGGCGCTCGACGGGCTGGCCGCCGCGGCCGCGCACGAGCTCGGCACGCCGCTCGCCACCATCGCGCTTGTCGCCAAGGAGATGGAAAAGGCGCTCGGCAAGGATCCGAAATATGGGGAAGACGTGACGCTGTTGCGTTCGCAGAGCGAGCGTTGCCGCGAGATTCTCAAGCGGCTGACCAGCCTGTCCTCGGAGGGTGAGGCGCATCTTTCGCGGCTGCCATTGACATCGCTGGTCGAGGAGGTCACCGCGCCGCACCGGGACTTCGGCATCT
>NZ_RZPB01001034.1:0-1758 GCF_003998535.1 Mesorhizobium sp. M7A.F.Ca.AU.002.02.1.1
GTTGTCGACCGACGTGCCGGTGACACAGGCGGCGAGGATCTGCCTGGCCTTCGGGCCGCCGATCGCGGCACCTGCCCATTCGTCTGTCACCGAGGTGACGTGGACTTTCAGCTCCGGCCAGATCACGTCGAGGAAATATTCCAGATGCTGCATCACCTTGCCGGCGTTGGCCGTGGTGGTGGTCATCAGAAAATCCTGCTCGCCGAGCCGCCAGGTGGTGCCATCGTCGAAGGCGAGGCCGTCCTCGCGCAGCATCAGCCCGTAGCGGGCCTTGCCGACGGCCAGCGTCGAAAACATGTTGGTGTAGACGCGGTCGAGGAATGCGGCGGCATCAGGGCCTTGCACCGCGATCTTACCCAGTGTCGAGACATCGACGATGCCGGCGCTTTCGCGCGTCGCCTTGGCTTCGCGCACATAGGCCTGCTCGACCGTTTCGCCTGAAAGCCCATAGATCATCGGCCGGTACCAGAGGCCGGCGGAATACATCGTCGCGCCATTGGCCAGATGCCAGTCATGCATCGGCGTCAATCGTTCTGGCTTCAGGTCGCCAAAACGCTCGGCAGCCAGCGAGCCGATCGACACCGGAGCAAAGGGCGGCCGGAAGCGTGTCGTGCCGACCTCGGGGATCGGCTTGCCCAGCGCCTCGGCCATGATGGCAAGGCCAGGCACGTTGGAGCTCTTGCCCTGGTCGGTCGCCATGCCGAGCGTGGTGTAGCGCTTGAGATGCTCGACCGAGACAAAGCCTTCCCGGTGAGCCAGCCGCACGTCCTCGGCCGTTACGTCATGCTGGAAATCGACAAAGCTCTTGCCCTTGGCCCTGATCTCGAACACCGGGGCGGGGTCGGGATCGCCAGGCACTGCTTCGACGGTCGGCAGCATGGACGGTGTGCTCTGCCCGCCTGCGGCGGCGAGGCCGGCGGCGCGGCCTTCGGCGATGGCTTCGGCCGTCGAGAAGCTTCCGGTGAAGGCGCCTGCGCCGATCCAGCTCTGTGTCGGCTCTGGCGGCAGGAAAGCTTGCCGCGCGGCGTTCCATTCCGCCTTGGCGCCGGCCTGGCTGGCCAGATGGATGGTCGGCGACCAGCCGCCGGACATCAGCAGGCAATCGGCATGGATACTGCGTGCATCACCGATGAGTGCCCCATTGGCCATGTCGAAGCGCTGCAGCTTGAGGCCGGACAGCGCCTTGCCGCCTTCGGTGGCGACGACGGCATGGCCGGCAAAGATCTCTGCCTCGGCTTCCGCGGCCAGCTTGCGCATCTCCGGCGAAAGTTCCGGCCTGACATCGGCGATGGCGACGACCGCGGCGCCGGCCTTCTTCAAGGCGACAGCCGCCCGATAGGCGCTGTCATTGTTGGTGAACAACGCGATCCGCTCGCCCGGCAGCACGCCGAATTCGTTGGCATAGCGCTCGGCGGCATGCGCCAGCATCACGCCTGGCCGGTCATTGCCGGGGAAGATGAGCGGCCGCTCGAACGCACCAGTGGCCAGGACCACGGATTTGGCGCGGATCGCCCAATAGCGATGGCGCGGCTCGCCCTTGCCGGGGTGCTCCTTGTGGTCGCTGACCCGTTCGAGCGCCGCAAGCGTGTTGTTGTCGTAGTAACCCCACACCGTGGTGCGCGGCAGAAGCCGGACATTGTCGCGGCCTGCGAGCTGGGCCACGGTGCGCCGCGCCCAATCGGCGGCAGGCGCGCCATCGATCGTTTCCTCGGACCAGTTGGCCGAACCGCCGAAATGCGGCTCGAGATCGGCCAGCAT
>NZ_RZPB01001035.1:0-1750 GCF_003998535.1 Mesorhizobium sp. M7A.F.Ca.AU.002.02.1.1
GCCCTAATCGAGGTGCGATAGCGCTTGATGAATGCCGTCGCATCGCCCCGAAAATCGGAAACGGTTTTTGGAAAAACGAGGCGAAGATTCAAGGTGGTGGAGCGGACTTCGTGCGCCCAGGTGGACGCCGGTTTTCCCAACGCCCTGGTTGGCGTCAAGGACGTGTTCGAGTAGGGCCATTTCCACCACCAATCGAGGTTTTCTGAAGCCGCATGCCTGCCGAGATCCGCACGGCCCGCGCGTCTGACGTCGATGATCTCGCCGCCATCGAGAAAGCTGTTTTCTCAAGCGACCGTATTTCCCGCCGCTCCTTCCGACTGTTCATCGAGCGTGAAACCGCCGAGACGCTGGTCGCCGAAGTCGACGGCCGCGTGGCCGGTTATGCGATCGTGCTGTTTCGCAAAGGCAGCGGCGTGGCGCGCCTCTACTCGATTGCGACCAGTCCGTTTTTCGGCGGGCTGGGTGTCGGCCGCATCCTGCTCGGATCCGCCGAAGATGCCGCCTTCGAGCACGACCGCATGATGCTGCGTCTCGAAGTTCGCGAAGACAACAGCCGCGCGATCCGCATCTACGAACGGGCCGGTTATCGCAAGATCGGGCGTGAGCCCGGCTACTATGAGGATGGCGAAACGGCACTTCGCTACGAAAAAACCTTGCGTGGCGACATTCCGATCGCCACCAAGGTGCCGTTCTACCCGCAGACCTGTGAATTCACCTGCGGTCCGTGCTGCCTGATGATGGCGATGGCCAATTTCGATCGCGGCTTCGTGCCGGATCCGGTCATGGAAATCCGCCTGTGGCGTGAAGCGACGACCGTCTTCATGATGTCGGGTCCCGGGGGTTGCGAGCCGTTCGGCCTCGCTGTCTCGGGCTATGAGAGCGGGCTCGCGGTGGAGATCTACGTCTCCTTCTATGGCGCGCTGTTCCTGCAATCGGTGCGCAGCGAGGACAAGCGCAGGGTAATGGAACTGGCCCAGGTCGACTTTCGCCGACGCGCGGAACTTTACGGCATCCCGGTGAATTACCGTGCATTCACAATCGACGATATCCGCGCTGCGATCGCTGGGGGAAAGCTGGTGCTGGTGCTGATCAGCGGCTTCCTGATGTTCGGCAAGAAGGTGCCGCACTGGGTGCTGGCGATCGGCGATGACGGCGACCATATCCTGATCCACGACCCTTGGGTCGAGGATGAAAGGCAGGAGACCATCCTTGATGCAGCCAACATTCCCGTGCCTTACGGCATCTTCATGAACATGGCGCAGTTCGGTCGCGATGGACTGCGGGCCGCCATCACTCTGGGAAAGCGTGACAGACAATGACCTGGGTCATCCTTACCGGCAGGCAGAGCGATCTCGACCAGGTGGCGACACCGCACAAGATCATCACCAATCGCGACTATCTCGCGCATCCGTCATTGTTTCGCGGCCAGCGGCCGAAGGTCATCAACCTGTCGAACAATTACGCCTACCAGAGCCGCGGCTACTATGCCTCGCTGCTGGCAAGCTCGCGCGGCCACAAGGTGATCCCGACCGTCGAGACGATGATCGACCTGTCGGAACGCAAGCTCTATGAGCACGCGCTGCCGGAACTGGAACTGGCGCTCAACAAATGCCGCAAGGATCTTGGTGGCGCCTTTCCGCAAAAGGTCTGCATCTTCTTCGGCATCGGGCCGTCAAAAATCTGGGACCGTTTCGCCAAGCTGTTGTTCGATTGGTTCCGCGCACCGGCGCTCGAAGTCCACATCAAGGAC
>NZ_RZPB01001036.1:0-1748 GCF_003998535.1 Mesorhizobium sp. M7A.F.Ca.AU.002.02.1.1
TCTTGTAGGCGCGGATCGCCTCTTCGGAACCGGGTTCGGGTGTCCTGTCGACCATGCCGGCCGCGCCTAGACAGAAACGTCCGCGACGGCCGCCTTGGCCATGGCGAGTTGCGCCGGCGCGACGGACAGATCGCGCAGGCCGGCCTCGACCAGTGACGGGATCGAGGCTGGATCGCCGGCTGCATCGCCGCACAGGCTGACCGGGATCTCTTCCCGCTGGCCAAACGCCGTCACGGCAGCGATCAGCCGCAGCACGGCCGGATGACGGACCGAATTGAGATGCGCCACGGCAGCGTTGTCGCGGGCGGCCGCCATGACATACTGGGTGAGATCATTGGAGCCGATCGAGAAGAAGGCGGCATCGGTAAAGGCTTCCGGTACGATCGCCACCGAAGGCACTTCGACCATGATGCCGAGCGGCGGCATGTTGTGTGCGACGCCGCGTGCGGCAAGTGCAGTCTGCTCTTCGGCGAACATCGCCGCTGTCTGTCGGTATTCCTCCACAATGGCGATCATAGGGAACATCACTTTCAGGCTGCCATGGACAGCGGCGCGCAGCAGCGCCCGGATCTGTACACGAAACACCTCGGGTCTTGCCAGCGACAGCCTGATCCCGCGCAGGCCGAGAAACGGATTGCTCTCCTCGACCGTAAAGCCGGGCACCGGCTTGTCGCCGCCGGCGTCAACGGTGCGGATCGTCACCGGTTTTTCACCGGCCCACTCCAGCACCTTGCGATAGGCGCGATACTGCGTCTCCTCATCCGGCAGCGTCTTGCCGAACAGGAATTCGGTGCGCATCAACCCGACTCCGTCGCAGGTCGTAATGTCGATGAGGTCGACATCGGACGGGTCGGCGATGTTGACCTGCACGCGCACCGCCGTGCCGGCCTTGGTCACCGCCGGTCGCGCCAGGAACGTCCCGGCCCGGTCGCTGCGCGCCCGGAATGATGAGGACGATTGGCGAAAAGCAGCGATTTCAGTCTTGGAGGGTGACAGCACAATGCCGCCATGTTCGGCGTCGAGCAGCGCTGTGCCGGTTAGACGAGCCAGCGAAGTGCCCAACCCGACAACCATCGGCACGCCGCGCGAACGCGCCAGCATGGCGACGTGGCTGGCGGTGCTGCCCGCCTTCAGTGCGATGCCGCCGCCGCGGCTCCAGTCGGTTTCGAGAAAACGCGTCGGCGCGATATCCCAGCCGTAGAGGATGGCGCCGGTTGGCGCCTGGACGTCGCCATCCTCGGACAGCGCCCGCAGCACCTGGTCCCTGATATCGCGTATGTCGGCGGCCCGTGCGCGGAAATAATCCTGGTCTGACGCGTCGTAGCCGGCAATCTCGGTATCAAGCGCTTGCCGCCAGGCTTTGTCGGCTGGCAGGCCGGTGCGGATCGCGGCAAAGGCCGGGCTGCTCAGCGCATCGTCTTGCAGCATGGCGATCTGAAACTCGAGAATGTCGGCGGCATCGCCCTCGGCCATCTCGCTCAATGCGGTGAGACGGCTTGTCGCGACGGCGATTGCGGCTTCGAGCGCGGCCTTCTCGTCGTCGGCTGTTTCTTTGCCGACATAGGATACGACAGTCTGGTCGAGGTCGAACAGTGGCCCTCGGCATAGCCGGCCGAGGCCGAAATGCCTTGCAGTCTAAGCGGTTCGGACATGGTCCGCGCCTTCGTCGAAATCGCGCCGCACCAGTTCGACCAACGCGTCGACGGCATCATTGGCGCCGTCACCGCTGGCCCTGATGTGCAGCACGG
>NZ_RZPB01001037.1:0-1746 GCF_003998535.1 Mesorhizobium sp. M7A.F.Ca.AU.002.02.1.1
CCGTGTATGCGGTCGGCGCCGCGCCGCCCATCCAAGCGTCGAGCAACATCGATGCGGTCTGTGCCGCGGAAGCCGCTGTTCGTGATTGCTGCTCGATCTCGTCGGAAGACGAGCATCCCGCCGACACGCACAACAGCAACAGCAAGCACAAACAATCCAGCCGGAAATGACGGCCGCTGAGGATCAAATTCGGCGTTTGGTGCGCCACAAGAATAGTCTCCCCTAGTGCCGAACGAGCGGTGGTCGGCTTGAATTGACCTAGAGCGTTCAGCGGGCGCGTCAACGAAAGCCCATCCGGCGGGGCGGCTGCAGGGCATGTGGACGCGACAGATCTCAGCCGGCCACCGCAACTCAAGCGGAACAAAGGATCGCGTGCGGAATTAGGAGCACAAGGAGGCGGCGGAGCCGACTTCAATTCCGTCCTGATCATCACGTCGACGTGAATGGACTGCTGGCACGGAGAATCCCGCAATGCCTCGTCTCATATCCTGGATAGTGATCGTGGCAGTCGTGATCGTCGCGGCTTGGCTGTGGTTCGGCGGCCATAGAGCAAGCAACGATGGCGGCAGCCAACCCGCGCCTCACGCGATAGACCAGAACGGGTAGGTCAATCCTGATCGGCCGGGCTGCGAGGGGCCACGATCCTGTATTCGTGGATCAGGCCGAAAACCTGATTTCTCACCGTCTCGCGCGCTTCGGGCTGGATGAAAGGCATTAGCCGGTCGACGCTTTCAACGAGTTCCGGCGGCAGGTCCGCCACCGCATCCGTGAGTTCGCTGGCATGTTCATACATGTTGTCCGTCAGCTTTTTGTCGAGGTCGGAAAGGATGCTCATCATCACGCTCCATGTCTGTCCTCTCCCGTTCTGTTAATGACCAGTCCGGCAGAGATGTTCCGCGCGAGACGGCGCTCAGACCGCTGAGTACTTGTGGTCAAGGAAGCATCGTTTCAGACCGCCCCATCACCGCAACGTCGTGTGGCCCGGGTCGCGTCGCCTGGCTTTCGGCGGGATCAGCCTCCCGGCATTGGCCCGTAAGCCCCTGACGAATTCCTCCACATACGGAAGCAACTCGAAAAGTACGATCACGGCCATCACGCAGACGATATAGATCAGTGGCAACTGCTGCGATTTCCAGACGATATCGAAGCGCGCGGTTTCCGGCCCCGCCCCGAACAACGCAAGAAACTGCGTCCAATGGAGGGAGACGACGCTGACCAGGCCCATCAGCGGGATCATTTCCAGAAAGCTGTGCACATGCTGTTCGATCGGCGTTACCCTGCGCGCCGTGGTTGCATAGCGTACATCCCACATCGCCGTCGCCTCGTGGATGAAGAAGGTGACGATCATGACAGCGATGACCAAGGCATTCACCTCGAGGAACATGGCTGCCAGCAACGGCACGCCTACTTCGGCGAACATCAGAAGATGGATCAAGGATTCCTTGGCGCCCGTGGTCGACTCGATATGTGAGGCGCGGTGGCAAAGCCAGTCTGCAAAGCCAGCGACAAGCCAGACGGGAAGCAGAAAGTACATAAGGATCAGCACGGTGGGACCTGACAGCATAAACGCGTCTGGCTTGGTTCGAGGTCTACTCAGAGACGAGCTGTCGATCACTGCCCAGGCATTTCGGTGTTTTCCTTGGGATTCTTCTGGACGCCCGCGGCTGGTGAGGTATCCGCCGGGGCGTTGCCACCCTGGTTCTGTTCAGGCGCGCGTTTCAGCGGCGAGGTCTGCCAGCCCATATC
>NZ_RZPB01001038.1:0-1740 GCF_003998535.1 Mesorhizobium sp. M7A.F.Ca.AU.002.02.1.1
CAATTGCGTCTGCCCGGGGAGGCAGTCTGTGGATTCGAGGCGTAGTCTCGGCTAAGCATACCCGATGGACGACAGATCCTCGTTTATGAAATCCAGCATCGACCATCTCCCGCCGCCAAAGCAGCGCGAGCTGACAAGAACGGTGGAGGTGCTGCTTGAGGAGTTCGACGACGCGCTGAAGGCTGGTGATGGTGAACAATCGCAAGCTGACCGATTTCGCCGGCTATTGGCAGTCTGCGGCCGACCGCCTGATGCGTGAATGAAGACACCCGTCAGCGTCACCGTCCACTCCCGCCGGGAGGTGAACACTGCACTCAGGGAAGGTCAGTACTTCTTTGTCGACATCCGCCGTGAGGGAATCGTCTCTACGAGCTCGACGGGGAGCCGGTCACTATTCCAGTTCCTACAGGCCCCGTGGAGGCCTTTCGGATGGGAGGGGACTATTTTGCGGGCCGCCTGCCCCAAGCAAGAACGTTCGCTGAGAGTGCGGAGTTCTTCGCCGGCAAGGGCAGACAAGAGAGAGCCTTCGTTTCACTCCACCGAATTCTATGCTTGAATGTCTCTGAAACCTGGTCGCAGAGCGCCTCCCACTTTGAACGATCCCTTCGCCCCCCTACGGCAACGTTTCCTGGCCAGGTGCGCCGCTCAACTGGCGGAGTTGAAGGCGGCGCGGCACACAGTCCTTTTGAAGGGTTCCAACGCCTCACTGATTGCGACCGCGCACTCGCTCGCCGGAGCCGCGGGAACGTTCGGGTTTGCGGAGATCAGCGTACAGGCATCGGCGCTGGAAACACTGCTGATCGAGCAGCCGGATGACGGGGCCGTGCATGCCGCACTCGACGGGCTTATCGAACAGCTCGAGCATACGTTGAAGTGACTTAACCGAAAGGGCTCACTTCTTAGGTCCAGTCAGGCCGGTCCTGGTCATCTCGCCCCAGCTCTGGTCGGCGCGTAGATACTGCCACCAGCCCTTCACGCGCCATAAATTGTTGAGCTGGCGGTAGCCGAAGTTCTCGATCACTGCCACGGCCGTGAGCACGGCGAGGTCCCGCGCGCGCGGAAAACGCTGAAGCTCGGCTTCTTCGAGGACCAGCGAACACACGCTCACGCAAACGCCGTAGGTGAAAACCAGCGATGTGAACGCCAAGAGATACTCGGTCGAAAGAATGCCGAGCAGCCAAAAGGTCGGAATGAGCACATAGCCTAGGACTTCCGAAATCGGCCCCAGCACATCAACAACCAGTATGTGACCAAAGCCGAGGAAGCCAACACGCCCATAACGGGGGTTGAAGAGCATGAAGCGGTAACGGAAGAAGCATTCGAGCGCACCGCGCTGCCAGCGCGTGCGTTGTCTGGCAAGAACGCGGAGTGACTCGGGCGCTTCGGTCCAGCACACCGGCTCAGGAATGAACTGGATGCGGTATTTGCGTTTGGTGTCCATCATGTGACGATGCAGCTTGATCACAAGATCGAGGTCCTCACCCATCGACCCACCGGTGAAGCCGCCAACCGCTACCACTTCGGCGCGGCGGAACATGCCGAAGGCGCCGGACACCAGCATCAGCGTGTTGATGCGGCTCCAGGCAAGCCGCGCCATGAGAAAGGCCCGCAGATATTCGACCACCTGAAACAGGGGCAGCAGCCGGTTCGGCAGCCGGACCTCACGCACCCTGCCACCTTCGATCCTGGACCCGTTGGCGATCCGGATCGTGCCGCCCACAGCGATGGTGCGCTCTGGAT
>NZ_RZPB01001039.1:0-1737 GCF_003998535.1 Mesorhizobium sp. M7A.F.Ca.AU.002.02.1.1
TGCCGAGGCCGGCAATTCCAACACGCAATGCTTCAGCCATGTCCGGCGACGTCCCTCAAAGTCAGATCGAATTTGCGTGCGGCAAGCTTACCGGTGAGCGGAGAGCGGCACGACATTGTTGGGCTGCTTGGCGCTGGTCGACAGGAAGCGCTTGATGTTGCGCGCCGCCTGCCGGATCCTGTGCTCGTTCTCGACCAGAGCAACGCGCACGAATTCGTCGCCATGCTCGCCGAAGCCGACACCGGGCGCCACGGCCACGTCGGCATGTTCGATGAGCAGCTTGGAGAATTCGAGCGAGCCGAGATGCTTGAACGGCTCCGGGATCGGCGCCCAGGCGAACATCGATGCCGCCGGTGCCGGAATGGTCCAGCCGGCGCGGCCGAAGGCGTCGACCATCACGTCGCGGCGCTTGTGGTAGATGTCGCGTACCTCGGCGATGTCGGCGCCGTCGCCGTTGAGCGCGTGTGCCGCCGCCACCTGGATCGGCGTGAAGGCGCCGTAATCGAGGTAGGACTTCACCCGCGTCAGCGCCGAGATCAGCCGCTCGTTGCCGACGGCAAAGCCCATGCGCCAACCGGGCATGGAGAAGGTCTTCGACATGGAGGTGAATTCGACGCAAACGTCGATCGCGCCAGGCACCTGCAGCACCGAAGGCGGCGGATTGCCGTCGAAATAGATCTCCGAATAGGCAAGGTCGGACAGGATGATGATGTCGTTCTTCTTGGCGAAGGCGACCACATCCTTGTAGAAATCGAGCGAGGCGACCAGCGCTGTCGGGTTCGACGGATAGTTGAGGATCAGCGCCAGCGGCTTCGGGATCGAATGCTTGACACCGCGCTCGAGCGCCGGAATGAAACCGTCGTCCGGCTCCACCTGCAGCGAGCGGATGACGCCGCCCGACATGATAAAGCCGAAGGCATGGATCGGATAGGTCGGGTTCGGGCACAGGATCACGTCGCCGGGCGCGGTGATCGCCTGCGCCATGTTGGCGAAGCCTTCCTTCGAACCGAGCGTGGCCACCACTTGCGTGTCGGGGTTGAGCTTCACGCCGAAGCGCCTGCCATAGTAGGCGGCCTGGGCGCGGCGCAGGCCCGGAATGCCGCGCGACGAGGAATAGCGATGCGTGCGCGGGTCGCGCACGACCTCGCACAATTTGTCGACGATAGCCTTGGGCGTCGGCAGGTCCGGATTGCCCATGCCGAGGTCGATGATGTCGGCGCCACGCGATCGGGCGCTGGCCTTGAGCCGGTTGACCTGCTCGAACACGTAAGGCGGAAGCCGGCGAACCTTGTGAAATTCTTCCATGGCAGTTCCAGACAGCGAAGGGGTGTTGGGCGCGCGCTATATACTTATTTGCAGGTAGGGTCGAGGGCGGGGTCGCATTTGGCTTCGATCTGCTTCAGCGTTTCGTCGCCATGCTTCTTGGCCAGATCCGTCAGCGCCGCCTGGTTGACGACCTTGGGGCCGCCGCCCTTTGCCGCCTGCGCATTCTCATCCGCCTTCAATTGCGCGAGCTTGGCGTTCTTCTCGGCTTCGGTGAACTGCGGCGCCGCCACTTGCGGCTTGATGTTCAGGTTCGGGAAGGTGCCGGTATCCTTCGGTCCCGCACCCACAGCGACAGGCGTCGGGCCATTCGTGTTGGTGCTCGAGCACCCGGCAATGCCGATGAGGACGATCGCCGCGCCGATGCGGCAAAAACGTCCGGCACCGAAAAAAACAGTCTCGCCAATATTAATC
>NZ_RZPB01000103.1:0-12287 GCF_003998535.1 Mesorhizobium sp. M7A.F.Ca.AU.002.02.1.1
GGCCCTATACTTTCAAGCCCAGCCAGAAACTGCTGCTCGACCCGCGCGGCGGCAAGGTGCGGCTGACGGAGAAGGAGGCCTCGATCATCAAATATCTCTATCGCGCCGACCAGAAGGTGGTGACGCGCGACGTGCTGCTCGAGGAGGTGTGGGGCTACAATTCCGGCGTCACCACGCACACGCTGGAAACCCATGTCTACCGGCTGCGCCAGAAGATCGAGCGCGATCCTTCCAATGCGGAAATTCTTGTGACAGAAAGCGGCGGCTACAAGCTGGTTCCTTAAACATTTTCATTATCCAATGAGCGGCCGGGCGGGGCCGCTTTCGGGTACGATCCAGTTGGAGGGTGGTTTGGATCGAACTCGCAGAGGAGGAGTCGGACTGTCGGTTCGGGGACATAGCTAGATGGCGCTGGATGACGACATCCGCGTTCTGTCCGCCGTGAGGCTCTTCGAGGGCTTCACGCAGGAACAACTGCGCCTGCTCGCCTTTGGCGCCGAGAACACCAGGCT
Source organism: Mesorhizobium sp. M7A.F.Ca.AU.002.02.1.1 (assembly GCF_003998535.1). Classification (NCBI taxonomy): domain Bacteria; kingdom Pseudomonadati; phylum Pseudomonadota; class Alphaproteobacteria; order Hyphomicrobiales; family Phyllobacteriaceae; genus Mesorhizobium; species Mesorhizobium sp. M7A.F.Ca.AU.002.02.1.1. Next base: position 513 of record NZ_RZPB01000103.1, read on the forward strand.
GATTGCCAACCACAAGCTCTATCGCGAGGACGACGAGGCCGATTCCGCCTATATCGTTGTCAGCGGGCGCATCGTGCTCTACCGGGAGCAGAATGGTGAACGCATCCCGATTGGCACGGCAGACCCCGGCACGATCCTGAGCGAACTGGCATTGATCGCCGACACCAACCGGTTGACCAGCGCCTCGGCCGAGATCGATTCGGAAGTGATGCGCCTCAGCCGCAAGATGTTCCGCCGCATCCTGGAGGAATATCCCGAGATCGCGGTCAAGCTGCACCAGCGCATCTCGGAGGAATTTCAGGCGATGATCCGCCGCATCGAGGAACTGGCGCCGCGCTTCTCCGGCTAAATCTAGCGTACCCACGAAGCTGCTGGCTTCGCAGCCGAAGGGAGAAGTGTTTTCAACGACAGCGATGAACTGGTCGTGGCGCACTGCGGCCGTCCGGACGCCCGGATCCAGCGGCAAGGCTCCGTTGACAGGCAAGAGGTGAAATCCTAAAGCACCTCGAAGGCGGCCGGCGCAGCAGGCGCCATCACCACCAGGCTCCTGGGGGGAGCGAGCCATGCCATCAGGGCGGTACGAGACCATTATCTTGTATTCCCGCAATGACGCGTTCGGCGACGGACTGATCCGGATTCCGGCATTGCGCGCCGCCAGAACGGCATTCCCCGATAGTTTCATCGTCTACGGAACCACCCGGTCGTCATCCCTTGAACATAGCCTCAATCGCCATGCCGGCCATTTGGTCGATGCGATCAATGTGCGGACGCCGCTGGCGCGCCTGATCGCCGGTCACAGCAAGGGCAAGGGGCGATTGGCCGTCGTCGATTTCCGCATCTCGGCGCGTTGGCTGCTTCAGGCCTCGGCATCACTGCTCGGCCGCGGCATTGCCTATGAGGCAAACTTTCCGGCTTTCGCCCTTTCCTGGCGCCTGGGCCAAAGGCCTGAAGCACGACCCGGGCACAATGCCTGGCGCTACCATCGCCTCATCGAACGCCTTGCCGGCAAGCGGCTGCCTTTCGATCATCGGCTGGAGCCTAGCCCGGCCGCACGAGCGGCGGCCAGGAGCCTTGCGGACGGCAAGCATGCTCCCTTGATCATTATCGCGGCGCATGGCAGCGCCAGCAAGCGCATGTCGGCGGATCAGGTTGCCGCAATCGCCGACAGCCTGATCGCCGACGGGGTGAACCTTCTCTATGTGAAAACCCCCGGCGACGGTCCCGATATGGCTGAGCTGGCTCAGCGCGTGCCGAAGCTGCGGCTTGTCGATTCCGCCGCGATCGGAGGTGTCGATATCGGTGACATCTTGCTGGCGCTCGGCGAGTTTGCCGATCTTTACATCGGCGCCGAAGGCGGTACCGCACATCTCATGGCAACGGTGATGACGCCGATGGTTATCCTCAATGGCGGCGCCAACATGGCCCGTTGGAGGCCGCTTTCGAACTGCGTGGACGTGATCGCGACCCGCCATGCCAGCCCGACCGGCCTGGTCGCCGATGTCCCGGCGCCGACAATCATCGAAGCGGCGCAACGGATGCTGGCGACACGCCGCCGCGACCATCCCCATCTACCGGATCTCGCAGGCCTGTCAGCGCAGCAGCCCTGGGGCAACGACATGCGTGAAGACGTGAAGCGCGCCGTTTGAGTTCGAATTTATTTGGACGCGCTTCGAAGCGTGCTGGGATTCAGGTCGGGCATTTGCAGGCCGGCCTCCCCTGAACATCGGCGCCATGGTACAATGGGTTCGGTGGAGCGAAGCGCTGCAACCGTTCGATGCTGACCACCGGCACAATGCAGGCGGAGTTCTCGGCGCGGCAGAACTGGCAGCCATCGTAATGGATTAGGCATAGGTCAGCACTTCTTGATCTTTGATTCCAATGGAGTTCCTCTCAGTCCTCAATGAGAATAGCTAATGCCAGAGAACAGCGCGCCGAACACAAAGCATGGCGGCGAATGGACAATAGCCTGGCGCTTGGTCGTGGTGGCGGCGGCGGCGATTAACGTTGCGATGCTCTTGGCCGCGCTGTCCGTCGCGCAAATTCGTGGTCTGGACGCGTGGATCTTTTATCGAGATCCATCCGCAGCCGCCGGAGTCGGTTTCTATACGGGGTGGATTTCGTCCCTGGGTGCTTCGCTATGGATCGGCTCCGGCGCCGCAACCCTGTTTGCTGGCCTGCTCACGCGCCGATGGGATTGCACGTTTCTCGGCGGCCTTACCCTCCTCTTGGGCCTCGATGACCTGTTGTTGATCCATGAGGACGTGCTGCCCATTGTTGGGATACCGGAGATCGTTCCGATGATTGCCTACGCCGCCGCCGGGTTGTTCTGGTTCTTCCGGCTGCGACGGAAAACATTCGACGGCACGATCATCTTTGTGGCCGCAGGCTTCCTGCTGGCGATGTCAGCATCGATCGACCAGCTCGGAGAGCTGTTTCCTACCCCCGGTTCTGCGGCCGCCATCGCCGAGGACGTCGTCAAAGAGCTTGGCATCTTCCTCTGGGCGGCAGGTGCCGTTGGGTACGCGGCGATGGTGACACGATTGGGCCGCCCGTGGGTGGATCCAGCCGGTCCCAACTCTACAGACTGACTGCCGCACGCGGGCATTTTCGACCAGACTAGTCCAGATCGAACCGCGCGATGACAGGCACATGGTCCGACGGGCGCTCCCAGCCGCGCGCCAGACGCAGGATCTCGTAGCCGGAAAAGCTGGGCACAAGGTTCGGCGACGACCAGACGTGGTCGAGGCGGCGGCCGCGATTGGACAGCTCCCAATCCTGCGCGCGATAGCTCCACCAGGTGTAGAGCTTCTGCTCATCCGGCACGTTGAGCCGCATCAGGTCGGCCCAGTTGCCGGCGCGACGCATCGCCTCGAAATTTTCCGTCTCGACCGGCGTGTGGCTGACCACGTTGAGCAATTGCTTGTGCGACCAGACGTCATGTTCGAGCGGGGCGATGTTGAGGTCGCCGACCAGCACCGAGCCGGACACCTCGTCATGTTCTGCCCGGATGGCATTCATCTCGGCAACGAAATCGAGCTTGTGCTTGAACTTCCTGTTGATGACGGGATCCGGTTCGTCGCCGCCCGCCGGGACGTAGAAATTATGCAGCAGGATCGCCTTGCCGCCGGCCCGCACCGTCACCGAGAGGTGCCGGCTGTCCTCGATTTCGCAAAAGCGTCGCTTTTCGACCAATTCGATCGGCCGCCGCGCCACGGTTGCTACGCCGTGGTAGCCCTTCTGGCCATGGAAGGCGATGTGCTCGTAGCCGAGCTTGCGGAAAGCCTTCTCGGGGAACAGTTCGTCGGGAACCTTGGTTTCCTGCAGGCACAGCACGTCGGGCGCATGCTCGACGAGCAGGCGCTCGACGATCGGCATGCGAAGGCGAACGGAGTTGATGTTCCAGGTGGCGATGGAGAAGGGCATTTGGCAATCCAGGACAGCGTGCAACCGGCCAGAACCGATGGGTCCCGGCGGGGAAGACGCCTTTTGACGGAGTCGGTCCGGGAAATTGCCAGCCGCAAGCCGCAAAGACAAGCCGGGCAACGCTCGACGAGGCGCGGCCCGGTGCTTTCCACAGCTATTGGAGCGTTTGAAGCTAGCGCGCCTTGTTGGTGTTGAGCTCGCGGTTCGCCGTGTAGTCGATGGCGAAAGTATCCGGCGCGAAGCTGACGCCTTCCTTGGTGTTGAAGATCATCACCGTCGTATCCTTGCCCTGCGCGTCGGTGATCGTCCACTGCCGCAAGTCGAAGGTTTTCGGATCGAACATCATGGTGATCTTCGAATTGCCGAACACCGATTTGTCGGCGAGCTGGATGGTTGTGAGGTCGTCCTCCTGCTTGACGCTTTTGACGCGGTCGCCGGAGAGGTCGATCCTGTTGTCGAGCAGCAGCTTCAAGGGTGTCTTCGACAGCGGATAGAGATCGGACGTGTTGAGCCTCTTGTTCAGGATGACCACCGACTGGCCGTCTGAAATCACCCGGAAGTTCGAAGAGCCGTCGTAGTTGAAGCGGATCTTGCCCGGCCGTTCGAGGAAGAACTTGCCGCCGGTCTGCTCGCCCTTGGGGCCGAACTGCACGAATTCGCCGCTCATCGATTTGACCGAGGAAAAGTGGTCGGCGATCTTCTGCGCAGCGGCCGGCACAGCCGCCTGCGCCGAGGCCAGCACCTGGAAGCCGGGCACCGCGTTGAAGGCTGCCGCCCCTGCAAACGCCAGACCGAGGCCCAGCAACTGACGCCGGGATGGAGCAAATGTGCTGAGCGCTGAAAGATCGTTTTTCATGTCGGTCACTCTCGTCTGATTCCTGAGTTGTTCTGTGCTTGGACCCCCAGTTGGGCTGAAATTTGGCGGGTCGGGCGTCCCTTGGTCGCTTCAACGCCTTGAAAGGTTCAAGGTTGCCGGATGTCGCAAGGGTCAGGCTTTCTGGTCAGAACTTGTCCTCTTCGGTCGGCACCAGGATCTCGCGCTTGCCGGCATGGTTGGCCGGGCCGACGATACCTTCCTTCTCCATCTTCTCGATGATCGAGGCAGCGCGGTTATAGCCGATGCCCAGCCGGCGCTGGATATAGCTGGTCGAGGCCTTGCCATCGCGCAGCACCACGGAGACCGCTTGATCGTAAGGATCGTCGGAATCCTCGAAATTGCTGTTGCCGCCACCGCCGCTCGCTCCACCCTTGCCTGACGGCTCGTCGTCATCCTCGCCATCATCCTCGGTGATGGCGTCGAGATACTCCGGCACGCCCTGCAGCTTCAGATGCGCGACGATCTTCTCGACCTCTTCATCGGCGACGAACGGGCCGTGCACGCGCTGGATACGGCCGCCGCCGGCCATGTAGAGCATGTCGCCCATGCCGAGCAGCTGCTCGGCGCCCTGCTCGCCCAGAATGGTGCGGCTGTCGATCTTCGACGTCACCTGGAAGGAGATGCGGGTCGGGAAATTGGCCTTGATGGTGCCGGTGATGACGTCGACCGACGGCCGCTGCGTTGCCATGATGACATGGATGCCGGCGGCGCGCGCCATCTGCGCCAGGCGCTGCACGGCACCTTCGATGTCCTTGCCGGCGACCATCATCAGGTCGGCCATCTCGTCGATGATGACGACGATATAAGGCATCGGCTCGAGATCGAGGTTCTCGGTCTCGTAGATCGCCTCGCCGGTCTGGCGGTCGAAGCCGGTCTGAACGGTGCGCGAGATCTTCTCACCCTTCTTGTCCGCCTGGCTGACACGGGCGTTGAAGCCGTCGATGTTGCGCACGCCGACCTTGGACATTTTGCGGTAGCGGTCCTCCATCTCGCGCACGGTCCATTTCAGCGCCACCACCGCCTTCTTCGGATCGGTGACGACGGGCGTCAGCAGATGCGGGATGCCGTCATAGACCGAGAGTTCCAGCATCTTCGGATCGATCATGATCAGCCGGCAATCCTGCGGCGTCAGCCGGTAGAGCAGCGACAGGATCATGGTGTTGATGGCGACCGACTTGCCCGAGCCGGTGGTGCCGGCGACCAGCACGTGCGGCATCTTGGCGATGTCGACGATGACCGCCTCGCCATTGATGGTCTTGCCCAGCGCCAGTGCCAGCTTGGCCTTCGTCGTCTCGAAGTCGCGGCTGGCCAGGATCTCCCTGAGATAGACGGTTTCGCGCTTGGCGTTCGGCAGTTCGATGCCGATGGCGTTGCGGCCGGGCACCACCGCGACGCGGCAGGCGATGGCGCTCATCGAGCGGGCGATGTCGTCGGACAGGCCGATGACGCGCGACGATTTGATGCCGGGCGCCGGTTCGAGCTCATAGAGCGTGACGACCGGACCCGGACGGACGGCGATGATCTCGCCCTTGACGCCGAAATCCTCCAGCACGCCTTCGAGCAGGCGCGCGTTCTGTTCCAGCGCGTCCTTGGACAGGCTGGCGTCGCGCACCACGTTCTTCGGCTCGGAGAGGAAGTGCAGCGACGGCATTTCGAATTTTTCAGAGCCGATCAGCGATGTCTGCGCCTCGCGCTGCACACGGGCGCCGGGCACGGGGCGCGCCGCCGGCGCCTCGACGCGCGTGGCGGCATCGGAACGGAACGGCTGTACCTTGGCGGTCGGCGCGCCTCGGCGTTGCACGACAGGCTCATCGTCGAAATCGGCATCCTCGCCCGCATTGTCGAAGCGGTCGTCGAAGATATCGGCATCGTCGGGGTCGAGCGAGGCGCTGCGGTCGTTGACCATGGCGGCGAAGAATTCCGGCTCGACGCGGGCGCGGCCATCCTGGCTCATCCGCTGCTCGGCGAACTCGGCCGATTCGACCCGTTCGGCGGCGCGGCGCCAGGCGGTGGAGCGCTGCTCCATCTCCGGCTCGTACTCGTCCCGCTCCTGCCTGCGGCGCACGGCGCGGCGGTGCATCCACGCGCGCAGCGACAGCCACCAATGGGTGATGGCGCCGAGCGCCAGGATGCCCTCGTCGCCTTCGTCCTCGTCATTGTCGAACAAAAGGTCGTCCTCGCGCGGATCGACGGCGGGCTCGTCCTCCATCACGGCAAAGCCGTTCTTGCGTCCGATCAGCGCCGAGCCATGGGCGAAGAGCCACAGTGCGGGCGCCGACAGCAGGATGGCGATGATGCTGGCGATCAGCCCGGTCGGATAGCCGCCGATGACGACACCGGGGATCTTCAGCACCATGTCGCCGAACACGCCGCCGAGGCCGGTGGGCAGCGGCCAGGTCTTGGGCGGCACCACGCAGCCGACCATCGCCGCGGCCAGCAGCGCGAAGCCGAACCAGGACAACCCGCGCTTGGGCAGCCTGTCGACACCGCGCGCGGAAAACAGCAGGAAGCCCCAGATGACCGTCGGAACCAGGGCGGCGACGGCGGCGAGGCCGAAGAACTGCATGGCGAGGTCGGAGAACACGGCACCCGCATAGCCCATGGCGTTGGTGACGGAGTTGTTCGTCGCGTGGGAAAAACTCGGATCGGCGACATTCCAGGTGGCAAGGCTGGCAACGCCAAAGGCGGCCAGCGCGAACAGGCCGACGCCAACCAGCCGCCCGACCTGACGCCGCGCGAACGCCTGGATGCCGTGCCCCGTATCGGCCAGCGCGAGCGGTGCTGAAGCCCCTGAACGCATGCTCTTCCCCGTCTGTCGTGGACTCGCCGGGTGCGTGGCGCACTCCGGCAGATTCGGGTCTCAGACTATCGGTGGGAAGGTTAAGGGCGCATTAACTATAAGAGGTTGAGACGCTCAAACCTCATTACCGCCGGTTGAGCCGTATGAGGCAATGATGGACGACGGACCGATGGAGCTCCATCGAACGAAACAATGGCGGGCTGCCGGCCCGCCATTGGTCGTCTGAACGGAGATCGGGCCTCGGCCCGATCGCGGCAAATCAGTTGGCGCCGCCGAGCGCCTGCACATTGGCGCAGAATTCCGCATGCGGCTTGCTCATCGCCGCATCCTGGCATTCCTTCTTCATCGCTTCCTGCTTTTCCATCGGCATGGCCATGAAAGCTGTCTTGAAGCCCGCCATCGGCTTCATGGTTTTCATGCCGGAATCCGTGAAGAACGGCGCCATGTTGTCGGGCTCGTCCAGAGCACCGGCAAACGCCACGCCGCCGATCATGGAAAGAGCAAGCGCTCCGAGACAGATGTTCTTGAGGTTCATGAGATGGTTTCCTTCCCTGTTGTTTGGCACGAGCGTCAGAACGACGATCGTCCCCACGGTTCGGAACCAGAGCGGTCGTTGTTTCCTCAAAAAACATGATCACGCGAACGTGATTGCGTGAAGCCGGGCATTGCCGGAATGGCTTGCCAAAAAAAGAGGCCCGGATGCGATCCGGGCCTCAATGCGTGAACTCCTTTCGGGAGCGTCACGACGGGATCTTTCAAAGCAATTCCAGGAGAACTGTGCAGCGCTTTCCATTCGGAATTGCGTGGAGATATGGGGCCGGCGGGAGGAGGGTTCCGCCCTTACGGCACCACTTCGCCATGCTGGGAGATGTCGAGGCCTTCGACCTCTTCCTGGGTCGTCGGGCGCAGGCCGACAAGCGCCTTGACGATGTAGAGGAGCACGAAGGTGGCAATGCCGGTCCACACGATGGTGACGGCAACGCCGTAGATCTGCTTGCCGAGCGAAGCACCTGCGCCGAGGCTGTTGATCGCCGGGTCGGCGAGCACGCCGGTGAGCAGAGCGCCGACCACACCGCCGACGCCATGCACGCCGAAGGCGTCGAGCGAGTCGTCATAGCCGAACATGTGCTTGACCTTGACCGCCGAGAGGTAGCAGACGACGCCTGCGACGATGCCGACGATGAAGGCACCGGTCGGGTTGACGAAGCCGGAAGCCGGCGTCACCGCGACCAGGCCGGCAACCGCACCCGAGATGATGCCGAGCACGGAAGGCTTCTTGGCGACGATCCATTCGGCGAACATCCAGGCCAGTGCCGCCGCGGCGGTGGCAACCTGGGTGTTGAGCATGGCAGCGCCGGCAAGACCGTCGGCTGCCAGTTCCGAACCGGCGTTGAAGCCGAACCAGCCAACCCACAGCAGTGAAGCGCCGATCACCGAATAGACCAGGTTATGCGGCGCCATGTTGGTGGTGCCATAGCCTTCGCGCTTGCCGAGAACCAGCGCACAGACCAGACCGGCGACACCGGCGTTGATGTGAACGACCGTACCGCCGGCAAAGTCGAGCACGCCCGCCGATCCGAGGAAGCCGCCACCCCAGACCCAATGCGCGATCGGCACGTAGACGACCAGCAGCCACAACGCCATGAAGATCAGCAGCGCCGAGAACTTCATGCGTTCGGCGAAGGCGCCGGCAATGAGCGCCGGCGTGATGATGGCGAATGTCATCTGGAACATCGAGAACACGAATTCAGGAATGTTGGCGACGCCCGGCAGCCACAGCGAGGCCGTGGTGATGCCGTGATGGAAGAACTTCGAGGTGCCGCCGATATAGCTGTTCACGCCGCCGCCGTCCGAGAAGGCCAGCGAATAGCCGAACATGAACCACAGCACCGTCACCAGGCAGGTGATGGCGAAGCTCTGCATGACGGTGGCGAGCACGTTCTTCTTGCGCACCATGCCGCCGTAGAACAGCGCCAGGCCCGGAATGGTCATCATCAGCACCAGCGCCGTCGAGGTCAGCATCCAGGCGGTGTTGCCGGTGTCGAGCACCGGGGTCGGGGCAGCAGCCGGCGCGGCCGCGGCTGCGGCCGGTGCCGCTTCCTGTGCGAAGGCGGCAACCGTGCCCAATGCTGCGAGAGTAAGCGAACCCAAAAGGGCAGCTCGTCCCGTCGTCTTCAAGGTGGAAGGAATATTCATTGAACTCTCCATTGGAATACGTGATCGCCGCTCAGAGCGCGTCGGTGTCTGTTTCGCCGGTGCGGATGCGCACCGCCTGATCGATGCCGAAAACGAAGATCTTGCCGTCGCCGATCTGGCCGGTCTTGGCGGCTGCGGTGATGGCTTCGACGGCCTTGTCGACCATGTCGGCACTGACCGCGACTTCGATCTTGATCTTCGGCAGGAAGCTGACCGCGTATTCCGCCCCGCGATAGATCTCCGTATGCCCTTTCTGACGCCCGTAGCCTTTGACTTCGGTGACGGTCAGGCCCTGGATGCCGACGGCGGTGAGCGCTTCGCGTACCTCGTCGAGCTTGAACGGCTTGATGATTGCCATCACGATTTTCATAAGGTTTCACCCTTTGCTGTTGCGGTCCCCCGCGTTTGTACACCTTCACCGATCCCAAAGAGCCGGAGAGTGCCCACAAGGATTCAAGCTCCGTGCCAAGTGCGGAAGCAGGGTGTTAACCCACTGTAAACAAAGAGATTAGGGAGTGCGCCGACGCAACCTGCCCACAGCTGCGGCGATACGCCTGCTTAAAAATTGGGCAAATTTCGAAAAATGCCTACTCTGCAGGCGATCGCTTGAGCCGGATCAGCCCTTCCTGCGCAACCGAGGCAATCAGCGTACCGTCGCGGGCAAACAGCGAGCCGCGTGTAAAGCCGCGCGAGCCCTGCGTCGACGGGCTGTCCTGCGTGTAGAGCATCCAGTCGTCGAGCGCATGGCTGCGGTGGAACCACATGGCGTGGTCGAGGCTCGCCGCCTGGATATCGCGATCGAAAATGGCGCGGCCATGCGCGAAGGTCGATGTGTCGAGCAGCGTCATGTCGGAGAGATAGGCGAGCACCGCTGCCTGGATGGCGCGGTCCGCCGGCACCGGACCGGTGGTGCGGATCCAGATGTTCTGCTTTGGCTCCAGCTTTTCGCGGCTGGTGTAATGCTTCAGCATCACCGGCTTCATCTCGATCGGCCGGTCGCGCTCCCAGTAGCGTTTGATCCCATCGGGCACCGCCTCGCCGAATTTGCCCAGCAATTCGCGTTGCGACAGCAATGTGTCCGGCCCCGGAACGTCCTGCGGCATCGGCACCTGGTGCTCCAGGCCGACCTCATCCTGCTGGAACGAGGCTTCGAGCGAAAAGATCGCCTGGCCGTGCTGGACCGCCACCACGCGCCGCGTGGTGAAGGAGCCGCCGTCGCGAATGCGGTCGACCTCGTAGACGATCGGCACCTTGGTGTCGCCGGGCCGCATGAAATAGCCGTGCAGCGAATGCACGTACCGATCGGGATCCACTGTCCGCTGCGCCGCCACCAGCGCCTGGGCGATGGTCTGGCCGCCGAACACGCGCTGCCAGTCGAGCAGCGGGCTGCGACCACGATACAGATTGTGTTCCAGCTTCTCGAGGTCGAGAATGCCGAGAAGCTCGTCCATGGCTGCCGTCATATTTCGCGCCCTCGCCGCAGAAGTGTTATGGCGGTTTCCGACAGGACGGACAGGCAGTCAAGGGCGCAAGACCCGGCCGGCGCAGGAGCGAAGATGATGGAACGCAAGGCGGACACGAAAAACAGATCCGGGCTCGATGTCCTGGTCGCCGGCGCCGGCTATGTCGGCCTGGCCGCCGCCGTATCGCTGAAACAGGCGCGACCGGGCCTCGCCATCGCTCTCGTCGATGCGGCACCTGCTGGCGCCTGGCAAAGGGATGGCCGCGCCTCGGCCATTGCCGCTGCCGCCTGCCGCATGCTCGACCAGCTCGGCGTGTGGGCCGAGATCGCACCCCAGGCGCAGGCGATCACTGAGATGATCATCACCGATTCGCGCACCGCCGATCCGGTGCGTCCGGTCTTCCTGACCTTCGGCGGCGAAGTGGCGCCGGGCGAGCCCTTTGCGCATATGGTCGCCAACAAGGTGCTGAACGGCGCCTTGCGGGCCAGCGCCGAAAGGCTCGGCATCGATATCATCGAAGGCGTCGCGGTGCAGGGCTTCGAGACCAACGGCAGTGGCATCACCGTGCATCTCGCCGACGGCGCAGCGCTGAAGGCGCGGCTGCTGGTCGCCGCCGACGGCGTCAACTCGAAGCTGCGCGACATGGCCGGCATCAAGACGGTGAAGTGGGAATATGGCCAGTCCGGCATCGTCTGCACGGTAGCGCATGAACGCCCGCACAATGGTCGCGCCGAAGAGCATTTCCTGCCGGCCGGGCCTTTCGCCACATTGCCGCTCAAACCCGGTGAGGACGGCACCAACCGCTCGTCGATCGTCTGGGTCGAGCGTACGCCCGATGCCGAGAAGCTGGTGGCCGGTGACGATCTCCTGTTCGAACACGAACTCGAGCAGCGTTTTGGCCTGAAGCTTGGCGAGATCCGCGTTACTGATGCGCCGCGCGCCTGGCCGCTCGGCTTGACCATTGCGCGTGCTTTCGTCGCGCCCCGCATCGCACTCGCCGGCGATGCCGCCCACGG
>NZ_RZPB01001040.1:0-1737 GCF_003998535.1 Mesorhizobium sp. M7A.F.Ca.AU.002.02.1.1
GGTACGGCTCTATCCCTCGCTGTCCGGCGTTCCCATCGAGAAGCGCTGGTTCGGCCGGGTTGCGATGACGCCGGACCACCTGCCGCACATCCACGAGCCGGAGAAAGGCCTGCTCGCCGTGGTCGGCTGCCAGGGTCGTGGTGTCGGCCTGATGACTGCGCTTGGCGAGCGCATCGCCGGCTACCTCCAAAGTGGCGACGCCAGGCAATTGCCTTTCCCGGTCTCGCCGATCCGGCCGATCCCGTTTCACGCCTTCCGCCAGGTCGGCGTCGCCGCGACCATCGCCTGGTATCGCCTGCTCGATGCGTTGGAGCGCTGACCAGGGCGCTTTATCTCCTTGGAGTTCCGTTAGGGGATTCTGCTTGACAGTTTCATGGATATGAAAAACTCTAGGCCAATTTCAAATTTCCAATAGGCAGGTCGATGTCGACCCTAGTTGCAACATCAGCGCCAGAGGCCCGGTCTTCCCAGGGCTTCCGGGTCGCCATGCTGCTGCCGGGCGCGCTGGTCACCTTCCTGCTGATCCTGTTTGCGCTTGGCCTCGTGCTTTTCCTCGCCTTCCGCGGCAATGACGGTTCGCTGCTCGGCGCCGGTTTCACCGTCGCGAACTTCGTCACCGTGGTGTCCGATCCGCTGTACTGGACGGTGACGCTGCGCTCGCTGATCATTGCCGCTCTGGTCACGCTGGCGACGGTCGTCACTGCCTATCCCGTCGCCTACTACCTTGCCTTCCATACCGGCCGGCGGCGCGGCCTGCTGCTGTTCCTGGTGACGCTGCCGTTCTGGACCAGCTATCTCCTGCGCGTCTTCGCCTGGAAGATCGTGCTCGCCTACAATGGCGTTTTGAACTCGGCGCTGATCGAAAGCGGCATCTGGTCCGAGCCGACATTGGCCTTTCTCAACACGCCGGCCGCCGTCGTCGTCACGCTGGCGCACGCCTATGCGCCTTTCGCCATCCTGCCGATCTACGTGGCGCTGGACACCATCCCGAAATCGCTGATCGAGGCCGCTTCCGATCTCGGCGCGCGGCCATTCACCTCTTTCCGCCGGATCGTGCTGCCCAATTCGATGCCGGGCGTGCTGGCGGCAGCCCTCGTCGTCTTCGTGCCGACGGTCGGCGACTATGTCACGCCGGCGCTCGTCGGCGGCCCGGCCAGCACCATGATCGGCACGCTGATCCAGGCGCAATTCGGCAAGGCCAATGACTGGCCGTTTGGCGCAGCACTCTCCGTCGCCGTCATGCTGGTCATCCTGTGCGTGGTGCTGGTCGCGCGCTTCGCCGACCGCAGATTTGGCAGCCGCACATGAGCACTGCACGCACGCACGGAGGTGGCCGCTGGCTCGGCATGTATATCGCCGCCTATCTGGTCTTTCTCTATCTGCCGGTGCTGCTGATCCCGCTGTTTTCCTTCAACAACTCGATCCAGGCAGCGTTTCCGCTGCAAGGTTTTACCTTGCAATGGTACGCGACGCTGTTCGGCAATTCGGCGCTGACCGGTGCACTCTTGAACAGCCTCGCCATCGGCGCCTTCGCCGCCACGGGTGCGACGCTGTGCGGCATAACCGTATCCTACATGGACCTCTACGGCCGCTCGCCGCTGGCCGCCACCATCAGCGCCATCGCAAGGCTGCCGATCCTGATCCCGGGCGTCATCGTCGGCATATCGCTGCTGATCCTCATCAACCTCGTTGGTCTGGGGCCATCGCGCGTCGCCATCGTTCTCGGCCATATATTGG
>NZ_RZPB01001041.1:0-1735 GCF_003998535.1 Mesorhizobium sp. M7A.F.Ca.AU.002.02.1.1
TGCCGAACTCGCATCCTACGAGCCGATCAACGCCATGCGCCATGTCGGCATTCTGCCGGAGGACCTGTCGGGCAGCGTCACCGGTCACGTCAAGGCGGATATTCCGCTGCAGTCCGGCGTCGACTCCTCGAAGCTCGATTGGCTGGTGTCGCTCGACTACACCGGCATGTCCCTGGCCAAGCCCTTCGAAGGACAGGTCGTGACGGATGCCGACGGTTCGATCACGGTCGACCCCGAGAAGGCGGTGATCTCCGCCAAGGCGTTGCTGAACGGCATTCCGGCCGAACTCGATCTGATCGAGCCGCTCAGGGATGAGGGGCCGGCGCGCAGCCGCAAGGTGGCCCTGGTGCTCGACGACAAGATCCGCGCCGCCGCCATGCCCGGCCTGAAGCCGCTGCTTGCCGGAACTGTGAAGGTGGCGATCGACAAGAACGGCAGCGGCGACCAGAACGTCTCGGCCGACCTGACCAACGCCAGGCTGGACATTCCCTGGGCGGGCTGGAGCAAGGGGGCGGGGGTGCCCGCCAACGTCACCTTCGTCATGACCAAGTCCGGCGACACCACGACGCTGTCCGATTTCAATCTCGACGGAAAGACGTTCTCCGTCGACGGCAGCATCGTGCTGGTCAATGGCGCCTTGTCGTCGGCGCGGTTCAGCAAGGTCACCTTGAACAGAGGCGACGACGTTGCTGTGTCGGTGAAGCGGTCCGGCAAGGGCTATGCGGTCGACATATCGGGCAATGCGCTCGATGCCCGCTCGCTCATCAAGCAGTTCACCTCCGACGTCGACACGGCTACCAAAACCACCGGTTCCGACGCCATCTCCGTCAGCGCCGATGTCGACCGGCTGACCGGTTTCCACGACGAGCAATTGTCCAATCTGAAGCTCGACTACAGCGCGGCCGGCTCGCGGGTGAACGGGCTGAAGGTCAGCGCCACGGCAAGTTCGGGCGCCGCCATAACCATCAGCAACACCACCGGTGCCGGCCAGCGCGCGCTCAACATGCAGTCCGCCGACGCTGGCGCCATCCTGAGATTCCTCAATATCTACGAGCATATGGAAGGCGGAACGATCACCCTGGCCCTGGCGGGGCCGAGCGACGGATCGCTGAGGGGCAAGGTCGACACCAGCAACTTTTTCGTCGTCAACGAACCGAAACTGGCCTCCATCGTCTCGACCACGCCCGCCGGCGACAACCGCAGCCTCAACCAGGCGGTCAAGGGCAAACTGGACACGTCGCGGGTGAAGTTCGAACGCGGTTACGCCGAGATCGACAAGGGCAGCGGTTACCTGAAAATCGCCAACGGTGTGCTGCGCGGACCGCGCATCGGCACCACGTTCCAGGGCACGCTCTACGACCAGAACAACAACATGGACATGACCGGCACGTTCATGCCGGTCTATGGCCTCAATCGCATCTTCGGCGAATTGCCCATCGTTGGCGCGCTGCTCGGCAATGGCCGCGACCGTGGCCTGATCGGCGTCACCTACCGGCTCAAGGGCAACGCCAACAAGCCGTTGCTGGACATCAATCCGCTGTCGGTGATCGCGCCCGGAATATTCAGGTCGATCTTCGAATATAGGTGAGCGAGTTCAGGCCGGTCGCACCAGAATGTGTTTTTTCTTTCCCAAGGAAAGCTTTACGACGTTTTCCGGACTCAAATCCTGAGGGGTCACCAGCCGGCGCTCGTCGCTCACCGGCTCGTCGTTCAGGCGCACGGCGCCGCCCTGCAC
>NZ_RZPB01001042.1:0-1734 GCF_003998535.1 Mesorhizobium sp. M7A.F.Ca.AU.002.02.1.1
ATCTGTATTTGGTGGCATTCGACCTCCTGCACCTGAACGGGCATGATTTGCGCAACATGCCGGTGGAAGACCGCCGCCAGATCCTGCAGGAACTGATTCCAGCCGTCGGCCGCATTCAGGTCAGCAAAGCCATGCCCGGCACCGGTGACGCGGTTTATCACCTGGTCGACAGGGCGGGGTTGGAGGGCATGGTCTCGAAGCGCAAGGACAGCGTCTATCGCAGCGGGCCGACGATGAACTGGCGAAAGATCAAATGCTATGCCGAAAAGGAAATGGACATTATTGGCGTGCAGCGCGAGGCTGGAAAGCCCGCAATGGTGCTCATGGCCGACAAGGGCCGCTATGCCGGCGGCGCTTTCGTTGCGTTTAAAGCTGACAAGCGCCAGCGACTTTGGGATCGCGTGCAAGGGAAGGTCGGCGGACCAGTGCCTATCGGTCTCAAGAAAGAAAAGGCCGAATGGCTTAAGCCTGGTCTGGTCGGTCGCGTGCGGTTCCTGAAGGGCGAGGAAAGGCTCCGCCACGCCAAGCTGCTGGACTACCGTGAGGAATAAGCTTGCGACAAGGTGCTGCCCATGACGCGGAACAGAACCGTGTGCCTGGCGTTGTGCGGAAGTCGACGTCTAGGAGAAACGGCATGGTGGCGCCACGCGCGGTCTGGAAGGGTTTTCTGAGGGTCGGTTCCGTGTCGTGCGGGGTCAAGATAGTGGGTGCCACCAGCGAGGCATCGAAAATCCACTTCAAGATTTTGAACCGCAGCGACGGTTTACCCGTGAAGAGTGCCTATGTCGACGAAGGCACCGGCGATGTTGTCGAAGCCGAGGATCAGATCAAAGGCTATGAGGCGGACAAGGGCGATTTCATCCACGTCGAGCCGGACGAGATCAAGAAACTGAAACTGACGTCCCAGCATACGCTTGATGTCGATTCCTTTGTTCCGGTTGCCGAGATCGACACGCGCTATCTCGAAAAGCCCTACTACTTGATCCCGGCAGATGGCGCTTCCCTTGAGGCCTTTGCCGTCCTGCGCGATGCGATGGCCAAGAAGCGCGTCGCGGCACGTTCCTGCGTCGTACTCTATCAGCGCGGCCGCGAAGTATTGATACAGCCGTTTGAAAAAGGAATGCTGCTGACCGAGTTGCGCACCCACAATGAGATGACATCGGAAGACACCGTCTTTAATGACGTGAGAAGCCCAAAATACGATTCGGATTTGCTCGAAATCGCGGGCCTCCTTATCGACAAGAAGGTGACGAAGTTTGATCCCTCGAAATTCGAGGACACCTATGAAGATGCGTTGATTGCCATGATCGACGCCAAGCGAAAGGGCAAAAAGCCTCCGAAACCGGCGCCAAAGCCTCAGGAGAACGTGGTCGAGCTGGCCTCGGTTCTTCGAAAGAGCCTCGCCAAGGAAGGCATCGGCCAAGACCGGCCAAAGGCCAAGAGCCGCAAATCGGCATAGTTAAAGATAGCATCCCACCATCACCGCGCATCACCCAGTAGTTTTAGCGCGCTCGCGCGTTTCCGGCGTCAGGCCTTCGGCCAATCTCACCGGCTCGTCGCACTGCGACGCTGCGGCAATCGGGAGGAAAGACCACCCGACGCGACAAATCGCGGAGGGCCGGATTGCCGTTGTGCCCGTAGCTACAGGTCTCGTCGTTTGGTCACTCCTTGTGACCAACTGGTCGGCGTGGTCACCGTCACCCAAAAAATGATCGTGCCGACCTGGCCATGGAT
>NZ_RZPB01001043.1:0-1730 GCF_003998535.1 Mesorhizobium sp. M7A.F.Ca.AU.002.02.1.1
AGCCTCCAGTGCAGTATCGTGTCGCGGCCGGCACCGCGCCGCAGAACGAGCTTGGCGAGGACGAGTACAAGAAGGAACGCCGTCTCAAGAAAGAGGCGGAAGGCAAGAAGGGCAGCGGCTGGTTCGATTGGCTGTAAGAACACCGAATTGTGTCGCCGGGCGTAGCGCCCGCTTCAGCCGCGCCGCTCCCGAAAAAATCCTTTAAGCAGCAGGCCTGCTTCGGTCTCGCCCATGCCCGGATAGATGTCGGGCGCGTGGTGGCAGGTCGGCGAGGCGAAGAAGCGCACGCCATTGACCACAGCGCCGCCCTTGTCGTCGGCGGCGCCGAAATAAAGCCGGCGCAGCCGGGCGAAGGAAATGGCGCCGGCGCACATGGCGCAAGGCTCCAGCGTCACATAGAGATCGTGCCCGGTCAGCCGCTCGGCCGACAGTTTGCGGCAGGCTTCGCGGATGACCAGCATCTCGGCATGCGCGGTCGGGTCGGCAAGTTCGCGTGTGCGGTTGCCGGCGCTGGCGACAACACCAGCGCCGTTGGCGATGACGGCGCCGACCGGCACTTCGCCTCGCAAGGCGGCAGCTTCGGCCTCCTTCAGCGCCAGCGCCATGAAATCGGGCCGCTTCACGCGATTTCCACTCCGATTATCTCCTCGCCACCTGACGGCGATCCTGTTATGGAGCGCATGACATCGAAAATCGGGACTCGGTTTTCGAAAATGATCATGCGCCACATCAAAAGTGCTACAGCGTTCGTTGCGCGCCCGAAAGGATGCGCCACGCTGTAGCAGCGCAAACGGATAAAGGCCACATGGACGACAACGACAAGAAATTCCGACCCAGGAAGGGGCCGGCCAAGAGTGGGCCGAAAGCCGCGGGACCGCGCAGCCGCGATGGCGCCGCGGGCAAGGGCGGCAAACCGTCCTTTGGCGCCAAGAAACCTTACGCACCGCGTGGCGACCGGCCGATGGCTGCCGATGGCGAGCGGCCGAAGCGCGATTTCAAGGGCGGCGACAAGCCTTTCAGCAAAGGCCCGCGTCCCGAAGGCAAGCCTTTTGAGAAACGCGAGGGGCCGCGCAAGCCCTATGCACCGCGCGGCGATCGCCCAATGGCCGCCGAAGGCGAGCACAAGCCCTATGAAAAGCGCGAAGGACCGCGCAAGCCCTACGCACCGCGCGGCGATCGTCCAATGGCCGCAGAAGGCGAGCGCAAACCGTATGAAAAGCGCGAGGGGCCACGCAAGCCCTATGCGCCGCGCGGCGACCGCCCGGTGGCCGCTGAAGGCGAGCGCAAGCCCTACGAGAAGCGCGAAGGGCCACGCAAACCCTATGCACCGCGGGGCGACCGGCCGGCTGCGGCGGCAGCGGGCGGCGAAAAGCGCTTCGACCGTCCCAAGCGCGATTTCAGTGACCGCGCCCCGCGTGACGCCGTCGATCGCCCAAAGCGTGACTTCAGCGATCGCCCGAAGCGGGATTTCAACGATCGGCCGCAAGGCGCGTCAGGCGGCAGCTTCAAGCCACGCCCGCGTCCCGCCGAGGCTGCGGAAGAGGCAGGCGAGCGCATCGCCAAGCGGCTGGCCCGCGCCGGCCTCGCCTCGCGCCGCGATGCCGAGGAGCTGATTGCCGCCGGCCGCGTCAAGGTCAATGGTCGCGCTCTGACTTCACCGGCCTTCAACGTGATGCCTGATGACATCATCCATCTCGACGGTATGGAAACCCCGCCGATCGAGCGCACAA
>NZ_RZPB01001044.1:0-1718 GCF_003998535.1 Mesorhizobium sp. M7A.F.Ca.AU.002.02.1.1
GGCCTCCATGCACGCACCATCGAGGTGCTCGACCAGCGCGGAATTGCTGATCGGTTCCTCTCGCAGGGCCAAGTGAGCCCGGCCGTAGGTTTTCACATGATCCGCCTGGACATCAGCGACTTCCCAACCCGGCACAATTACCTGTTGGCGCTGCGGCAGAACCACATCGAGCGCATCCTGGCCGACTGGGTCGGCGAGTTGAAGGTGCCGATCTATCGTGAACACGAGGTTGCGGGGTTTATCCAGGACGACAGCGGCGTCGACGTCGAACTGTCCACCGGTCACCGCCTGAGGGCCGCATATCTGGTCGGCTGCGACGGAGGCCGCAGCACCATTCGCAAGGCGGCCGGTATCGAGTTCACCGGATGGGATCCGACGATGAGCTGGATGATTGCCGAGGTCGAAATGTCGGAAGAACCGGCATGGGGCTTCCGCAGCAACGCCTCCGGAATTCATGCCCTGGGTAAGATCGAGGACGGCAAGAAGGTTGGCGTCGTGCTGACGGAGCCCCGCCTGGAGGCGCGCGGCGAACCGACGCTACGCGAGCTCAGCGAGGCGCTGGCCGCCATCTATGGCACCGATTTTGGGGTCCACAGCCCGACCTGGCTCTCCCGCTTCACCGACATGACGCGCCAGGCTGCCGCATATCGCGACAGACGCGTGCTGCTGGCCGGCGATGCCGCCCACGTCCATCCGCCGATGGGTGGACAGGGCCTCAACATCGGCGTGCAGGATGCGGTGAACCTTGGATGGAAGCTGGCCCAGGTCATCAAGGGGATATCGCCGGAAAGCCTTCTCGACAGCTATCACGCCGAGCGCCATCCGGTTGCCGCCCGCGTGTTGCGTAACACGATGGCGCAGGTCGCGCTTCGCCGCACGGATGACCGCAGCAAGGCCTTGGCCGACACCGTTGCCGAGTTGCTCGGCATGGATGAACCCCGCAAAAAGATCGCAGCCGAGATGTCCGGCCTGTGTGTCCACTACGACCTCGAAGAGGGGCACCCGCTGCTTGGGCGGCGAATGCCCGATCTCGATCTGACCACCGCCGGCGGACCGTTGCGGGTCTTCACCTTGCTGCACGACGCGCGGCCCGTGCTGCTCAACCTCGGTGAGCCCGGCAGACTGGACATCGCGCCCTGGGCAGAACGGGTTCGGCAGATCGACGCCGGTTACGCCGGTATCTGGGACCTGCCGGCTCTCGGGAGTGTCGTTGCGCCCGACGCGGTCTTGATCCGGCCCGATGGTTATGTGGCTTGGGCCGGGGCGGGAACCCAACGGGGCCTTGTGGGCGCGCTGACCACCTGGTTCGGGCCGCCTGCTGCCGCAGGTTAGCAGACGCGATCGCGCGACCGCCTTGAGAATATTGCGTCGCTTCCTCCGACAGTGCTCCTGACAGTTTGTTGACAGGAGTTTTCAACTGTGCAGACTTGGTTGGACCATTGGACCACTCGGAGGAAATGTGGACCAGAACAGCCTGCCACCCATTCAAATCACGGCGCGCGACGACGCCGTGTTGAAGGCGTTGGTGGGATTTGTTCGCGCCAAAGCCCTGCAGCTGGGCGACAGACTCCCAACCGAACGCATTCTCGCCGAGCGGCTGAAGGTCAGCCGCAACACCGTGCGCGAGGCTCTGACACGCTGGGAAGGGCTCGGCCTCGTCGAACGCCGGCAAGGCAGCGGCACCTATCTCAAGGCGGCTGTTTCGCCTGATATGCTGC
>NZ_RZPB01001045.1:0-1717 GCF_003998535.1 Mesorhizobium sp. M7A.F.Ca.AU.002.02.1.1
CGCGTGAGCGCGTCGGCGTCACCGAGATCGCCAATTTTGCCAAATACGAAGTCTCGGGACCCGCGGCCGAGGATTTCCTCAACCGGCTGATGACCAACCGCATGCCGAAGACCCGCCGCATCGTGCTGACGCCGATGCTCAACGAGTTCGGCAAGCTGATCGGCGACTTCACCATCGCCAAGGCGGCAGAAGACCGCTTCATGATCTGGGGCTCTTCGGCGGCGCAGAAATACCACATGCGCTGGTTCGAGAAGCACCTGCCGAAGGACGGAACGGTGCGCATCCACCGCTTCGACCAGACGCTGGTCGGCCTGTCGATCGCCGGGCCGAAATCACGGGACCTGCTGCAGAAACTGGTCGATGTCGACGTCTCGACAAAAGCCTTCCGTTTCATGGATTTCCGCGAGATGGCTGTTGGCGGGGCGCCTTGCATGGTCAACCGCATCACCTACACCGGCGACCTCGGCTATGAAATCTGGATGGCGCCGGCCTACGAACGCCTGGTTTACAAAGCGATCAAGGACGCCGGCGAGGAATTCGGCCTTGTCGATTTCGGCATGCGCGCTCTGCTCTCCATGCGCCTCGAAAAGAACTTTCCGACCTGGTTCCGCGAGTTGCGGCCGATCTATGGACCGTTCGAAGGCGCGATGGACCGCTTCATCAAGCTCGAGAAGAATGACTTCATCGGCCGCGAGGCCGCCGCCAAGGAACAGGCCGAGGGGCCAAAGCTGCGCCGCGTCTCCTTCATCGTCGATGCCACCGACGCCGATGTCATGGGTGACGAGCCGATCTGGGCCAAGGTCAGCAAGGACTACGGCACGGTGGAAAAGCCGCATGGCTATGGCGCGCCGCGCTTCGACAAGGGCGGCAAGGAAATACGTGGCTCCAAGGCTGCCGAAGGCGCATCCGCCGTGCGCGGCATCGTCGACGGCGACTGGCGCGTGGTCGGCTGGGTCACGTCGGGCGGCTATGCGCATTATGTGCAGAAGTCGATGGCGCAGGGCTATATCCCCGCAGCGCTTGCCGAGGACGAAAGTGCCGGGCTGTTCGAGATCGAGATCCTCGGTCAACGGCGCCCGGCCCGCATCAATGTCGAAGCGCCCTTCGATCCGAGCGGCGAGAAGATGCGGACCTGAGGTTCGACGATGGACAGCGCGGGGCCGAAGGGCAGCTTTGGCCGCCACCGCAAGATCATGCCGTTCGAGCCGGGCTCGATCGAAGCTTTGCGCGACGCCTCCCGTCAGAAGGCGGGTTCGCTCAACCAGCATGTGCTGGGCTATGGCCCGCAGGCCGAGGCTGAGTGGGCGGCGGCAGGCATTGCCGCGCCCGACCTGGCGGCGATGCGAAAATACCGGCTGGAGCGTATCCGCGCCGAGCTGAAGCGGCGCGGCTATGCCGGCGCCCTGCTCTACGACCCCGTCAACATCCGCTACGCCACCGACAGCACCAACATGCAGCTTTGGGTGGCGCACAATCCGACGCGGCATTGCTTTGTCGCCACTGAAGGCCCGGTGGTGCTGTTCGATTATTTTTCCTGCGAGCACCTGTCCGACCATTCCGGCGTCGTCAACGAGGTGCGGCCGGCGGTGTCGTGGATGTATCTCTATGGCGGTGAGCTGACCGAGCAAAAGGTCCGCCGTTGGGCCGCCGGAATAGCCGATTTGGTCAGGGAATATGGTAGCGGCAACAGCCGCATCGCCGTCGACCACATCAATCC
>NZ_RZPB01001046.1:0-1713 GCF_003998535.1 Mesorhizobium sp. M7A.F.Ca.AU.002.02.1.1
GGGCAGGATCAATCCCGGGGACGATGCGGCGAAATATCTGCCGGAACTCGCCAATCCGATGGTGTTGGAGGGCTTCGACGGCGACGGCCAGCCGCTCCTGCGTCCGGCCAAGCGGGCCATCAAGGTGCGTCACCTGCTCACTCACACCTCCGGCTATACCTATTCGATCTGGAGCGATGCACTGACCCGCTACGAGAACGTCACCGGCATGCCGGACATCGCCACGTGCAAGAACGGCGCCTTCCTGGCACCGCTCGAATTCGACCCCGGCGAACGCTGGCAATACGGCATCAGCATGGACTGGGTCGGAAAGCTGGTGGAAGCGGTCAGCGACCAGTCTCTGGAAGTCTATTTCCTCGAGAACATCTTCGCCCCGCTCGGCATGACCGATTCAGGCTTCCTGATCGGAAGCAAGCAGAAGGCCAGGGTCGCCACCTTCCATAACCGTCGCGAAGACGGCGGCCTGACGCCCGCTCCCTTCGAAATGCCGCAGCGGCCGGAATTCTTCATGGGCGGCGGCGGCGGCTTCAGTACGCCGCGCGACTACATGGCCTTCCTGCGGATGCTGCTGAACGGAGGCACTCATAAAGGCGTACGGGTGCTGAAGCCGGAAACGGTCGCGTCGATGATGCGCAACCAGATCGGCGACCTCGACGTCCAGGCCATGCGGACCGCCCAGCCTGCCTATTCGCAGAGCTTCGACCAGTTTCCAGGCGAGCCCCACAAGTGGGGTTATTCGTTCGACATCAACACGCTGCCCGGTCCGAACGGTCGGTCGGCAGGCAGCATTTCCTGGGCCGGCCTGCTCAACTGCTATTTCTGGCTCGATCCGGTCAGGAAGGTGACCGGAGCCATCTTCACCCAGCTTCTGCCCTTCTACGACGAAAAGGTCGTGAAGCTCTACGGCACATTCGAGCGCGGCCTCTACGACGGCCTCGCCTGATCAATTCCCACCTCAACACCAGGAGAACATCATGTATGCGATTACAGGAATTACTGGCAAGGTCGGCGGCGCGCTGGCGAAAGCCCTGATTGAAGCCGGAGAACCAGTCCGCGCGGTGCTGCGCGACCCCGCCAAGGCGGATGTCTGGAGAGATTGCGATTGCGAAATTGCTTTCGCCGACATGGGCGATGCGACGCGGCTCGCCGCCGCGTTCAAGGGCGCCAAGGGCGTCTTCATTCTGCCGCCTTCGGAGTTCGATCCCGCGCCCGGCTATCCGGAAGCGGCGAGGCAGAACGAGATCCTGACCACTGCTCTCCTTGCTGCCCGCCCGGAAAGGGTCGTCTGCCTCTCCACTATCGGCGCCGATGCGTTACAGGACAATCTCTTGAGCCAGCGGGCGATGCTGGAAGACGCCCTCGGCAAGCTCGACCTTCCCATCACGTTCCTGCGGCCCGGTTGGTTCATGGAAAATGCGGCTTGGGATGTCGCCCCGGCCCGCGACAAAGGCGTGCTGCACAGCTTCCTCCAACCGGCCGACAGGACCTTCGCCATGGTGGCGACGCAGGATATCGGCCGGCTTGCCGCCGATCTGATTCGCGAGGAGTGGACCGGCAAGCGGGTCCTGGAACTGGAGGGCCCGGCGCGGGTCTCGCCCAATGATCTCGCCGAGGCTTTCGCAACAGTGCTCGGGCATCCGGTGCGGGTGGAGATCGTCCCGCGCGAAAGCTGGGAGGACCTCTTCCGTGCCCAGGGTACGCGTAACCCACTGC
>NZ_RZPB01001047.1:0-1711 GCF_003998535.1 Mesorhizobium sp. M7A.F.Ca.AU.002.02.1.1
GTTCCAACCCGCGCCGAGATCGCATCGCAGGCTGATGCCGCCGCCAATGCCATGGTCACGGCGGCGACGCCTGTCGATGAGAATGCCGGCTTCGTTCAGAGCCTTCTGTCGAGCGCGCAATCGCTGGTCAAGGTCAGGCCGATCGGCGCCGTCGAAGGCGCCGGCGCACCGGAAACCGTCGCGCGCATGGAGGCGGCGGTCAACCAGGGCGACTACGCCAAGGCACTCAGCGAGTATGAAACGCTGCCCGAGGCCGCCAAGGCCGCGGGCGCCGACTTTGCCGGTAAGCTGAAGGCGCGCATCGAGGTCGAGACCCAGGTCGATGCGCTGATCTCGGGCGCGATGAAGGCATGAGGGCAACACAATGATCCGCCTGCTCGCCTTCCTCATCGTCGTTTTCGCGCTCGGGCTGGGCTTTGCCTGGCTGGCCGACCGGCCGGGCGACATGGTCGTCACTTTCAACGGCTATCAATACCAGGTCAGCCTGATGGTGGCGGCGGTGGCTGTCGTTGCCGTGGTCGCTGCGGTGATGATCCTGTGGTGGCTGCTCAAGTCGCTGTGGAACAGCCCCTACACCATCTCGCGCTATTTCCGTGTCCGCCGCCGCGATCGTGGCTATCAGGCGCTGTCGACCGGCATGATTGCCGCCGGCGCCGGTGATGGCGCGCTGGCCCGCAAGAAGACCAAGGAAGCCGCCAAGCTAATCCGTTCCGACCAGGAGCCGCTGATCCACCTGCTCGAAGCGCAGGCGTCGCTCCTCGAAGGCGATCATGAAGGCGCGCGGCAGAAATTCGAGAGCATGCTCGAGGATCCCGAAATGCGGCTGCTGGGTTTGCGCGGGCTTTATCTGGAAGCCGAACGGCTCGGCGACCGCAACGCCGCCAGGCATTATGCCGGCCGCGCCGCCGCTGTGGCGCCGCAGCTGGCCTGGGCGGCGGAATCGACGCTGGAAGAGCTGACCGCGCGCGGCGACTGGGACGGCGCCCTGAAACTCGTCGACGCGCAGAAAGCGACACGGCAGATCGAACGCGATGCCGCCAACCGCCGCCGCGCCGTGCTGCTGACCGCCAAGGCGCAGGCGCTTGCCGACAGCGATCCCGCCGCCGCCAGGACGGCGGCGATCGAAGCGAACAAGCTCAGGCCCGATTTCGCGCCTGCCGCCGTGGCCGCCGCGGCCGCACTGTTCAAGCAGAACGATGTGCGCAAGGGCTCGAAGATACTCGAGGCGGCGTGGAAGGCCGAGCCGCATCCGGAGATCGCCGAGCTCTATACCCATGCAAGGCCGGGCGACGCGGTGCTCGACCGCCTCAACCGGGCGAAGAAGCTGCAGGAGATGAAGAAGAACCACGCCGAATCGTCGATGACGGTGGCGCGCGCCGCGCTCGACGCGCAGGATTTCGCGACCGCCCGCCGCGAGGCCGAGGCGGCGATCCGGATGGACCGTCGCGAGGGCGCCTATCTGCTGCTCGCCGACATCGAGGAGGCCGAGACCGGCGATCAGGGCAAAGTTCGGCAGCTGCTGTCCAGGGCGCTGCGGGCGCCGCGCGATCCGGCCTGGGTCGCAGACGGCGTGGTATCGGAACGCTGGGCTCCGGTATCGCCGATCACCGGCCGGCTCGACGCCTTCGAGTGGCGCGCGCCGATGGAGCGTCTTGGCCAGTTGATCGACAGCCATGATGACGCGCCAGCGGGTGCGGCACCGGTTATTGAA
>NZ_RZPB01001048.1:0-1709 GCF_003998535.1 Mesorhizobium sp. M7A.F.Ca.AU.002.02.1.1
GTCGCGCTCAGGGCGGCTCCGGCGCCGGCAGCAAGCGTCCTTTTTCGATCGAGATGTTCGCCGACGACGTGTTGGCTGCCGCCGATGCCGCCGGCCTCGACCGTTTCGTCGCCGGCGGCATCTCGATGGGCGCGGCAATCGCCTTGCGGCTTGCGGCCCGGCACCCGGATAGGGTCACAGGTCTCGTGCTTGTTCGCCCTGCCTGGGCTTTCGACGCGGCATCGCAAAACATGCGCCCTTACGTGGAAGTGGCGGAGCTCATCCGCGGCCGTCCGCTGGATGACGCGCGCGATGCGTTTGCGGCCTCCGCCACGGCGGCTCGCTTTCGCATCGAGGCGCCGGACAATCTTGCTTCCCTGCTCGGCTTTTTCGCGCGCGCCAATGCGAATGTTTTCGCCGAGGTGATGCGAGCGATCGCAAACGATGGGCCCGGCGTGACGCGGGCAGCGGCCGCCGGCCTCGCGCTCCCGACACTCGTCATCGGCAGCGGCATCGATCTCGTCCATCCGCTGGCCACCGCGCGCAGCCTTGCAGACACCATCCCCAATGCCGCCTTTGTCGAGGTGACGCCGAAGGCCACCGACAAGGAGCGCCATTTCGCCGAAATCCGCGCCGCCATCGGCAGCTTTCTCAACACAAATTTTGACAAGCAGGACCAATCATGATCTCGAAATCTCTCTCCGGCCCGGCCGCCATCGCCGAACTGCCACGCGATCGCATGATCGCCGAATTCTCGCTCTGGTCTGCCAATCTTGCCAATTTCGAGAACGACTTGAAGCGCATCGAACCCTATGTCGATCTTCATCATATCGATGTGGCGGACGGTCATTTCGCCCCGTCCTTCCTGTTCTTCCCCGACCTCGTTGCCCGCATCGCCGGGCTGACGGCCAAGCCCATCCATGTCCACCTGATGGTCGATGAAGCAATCGTCGAGGCGCAGACGCGCCAGTTCATCGAAGCCGGCGCCGACATGATCAGCGTCCATGCCGAGAATGGCGAAGCGGGATTGCGCGCCGTGCGGCTGGCGCGGGAGCTCGGCGCCGAGGCGGGCGTCGTGCTCAGGCTGGAGACGCCTGTGGAAGCGGTGACGGCCTTCGTCCCGGAAGTCGCCTTCGTAACGCTTCTTGGAACCGCAATCGGCGTCAAGGGACAGAGCCTGTCGGACAAGGCCTGCGACAGGCTGGGCGCTACCCGCGCCATCCTGAGAAAGGCCGGCCGCGAGGCGCAAGTGGTTCTGGCGGCCGACGGCGGCATCCGCCACGAGACCGTGCCGTTGCTGCGTGCCGCCGGGGCCGAAACCGTGGTTCTCGGTTCGCTCGCCTTCGGTGACAAGGACCTCGCCGGCCGCATCGGCTGGCTGCACGGCTTGAAGGTCGCGGCATGACAACGGAAGCCGCCCTTGCGATCGATCTTGGCGGGACGGAGCTTCGCGCCGCCCTGGTCGACCGTGAGGGCAAGATCCTGGCATTCGCAGCGGTGCCGACGCAGGCGCAGGCCGGTCCAGACGTGGTGATCGGCCAGATCGAGGCGCTGGCGGCGACCGTCCATGCCGAAGCCCCGGCACTGTCGGTCGTCGGCGTCGGTGTCGGTGCGCCGGGACCGCTTGATCCGCTGGCCGGCATCGCCGTCGGCCCGCCGACACTCACCGGCTGGCTGGATGTGCCGCTTGCCGACATCCTCGAGCGGCGGCTCGGCCTGCCGGTCCGTCT
>NZ_RZPB01001049.1:0-1708 GCF_003998535.1 Mesorhizobium sp. M7A.F.Ca.AU.002.02.1.1
CCAACTGACGGCACTCGAAAATGCCCGGACGGCGCCGCTGTCCGGGCAAGGACAAAAGCCATGTCTCTTTTCATCCTGAAGGTCCTGCCGGTCGCCCTGGCCGCCGCTGCTGTTCCGGTAGGGCTCTCGCTAGAGGCGGTCTTTGGAGATCGACAATCCCACCCCATCGCTATGACGGTTGTCTTGCTTTCCGGTTCGATCATCTATCCGACTCCGGGCGAGTTCCTGAAAGAGGGACGCCCGCAAGGCAACCCCCGCCTCGAGCGGCAACTCGACAGACCTCTCGAAATCATGGCCTACCAGGTCGGCGCGGCCGACTATGCGGACTGCGTGTCGGCTGGCGGCTGTCAGCCAGCTCAGGAGACGCGCGCGATCCCAAGCAAAGCTCCCGTCACCGGAGTAAGCTATCTCGATGCGAATGCCTACGCCCGGTGGTATTCGGAAGTGACCGGCGACCAATGGCGACTGCCATCCGACGAAGAGTGGGCCTTTGCCGCTGCTGAGCGGTTCGCAGGCGAATTCGAGGGTGTCGAAAACGACGCCACCAACCCCGCCAGACGATGGCTCACCAGCTACAAGGCCGAGGTGGACCTCAATCGCAAACCGGACCCGATGCCCAAGAGCCGTGGCTCGTTTGGTTTCAATTCCCTGGGCCTTGCCGACTTTTCTGGCAACGTCTGGGAGTGGACTTCGACCTGCTATGTCCGCACCACGTTGGCTGCGGATGGAAGCGGTGTTGCGAGTTCGGTCGACAATTGCGGTGTCCACGTCCTTGAAGGGCTTCACAGAGCCTACATGTCGAACTTCGTCAGTGACGGAAAAAGCGGAGGCTGTGCCGTCGGTACGCCTCCCGACAATCTGGGATTCAGGCTGGTGCGAGACCGCTCTGGCTGGGCGAGCGATCTGCTCTCTCACCTGAGAATAATCTGACCGTCAGCGCCGTCGGATCTTAGTATCGGCGGCGGCTACAAACGTGACGGACCCGCTTGTCGACCGGGCGACAGCATCCGCTTCAGTGTGCCATCGCGAAGCCAGTACTGGTGGAACAGTGCCGCCACGGCATGGACCGAAATCAGGACGACAAACACTGGCTTGTTGAGGGAATGGATGTCGCCCCATGGGTCGCCAATGTAGAAAGCGAGCAGTCCCACAATGGGCGTTAAAAGCAAGAGCAGATAGAAAAGGCCGTGTGAACCACGTGCGGCGATCCGCATCCAGCCAGGTCCGCTTTCTGCAGGCTCAGGCGCACCGGAAACTACACGCATTAGCAACCGGATCAGCACGAGTGCCAGGGTCGAAATTCCTATCCAGTAATGGGCAGAGCCCAATGCCTGATCGCCTGACGAGACGGCGGCTCCATCTTCGGCAGCATCGACCACGGTTGTCATGCTCTCGCCAAAGAACAGTTGGAATAACACCAGCGCAGCTATGATCCAATGAAGCGCAATCTGGGAAGTTGAGTAGCCAATTCTGGTTTCCGTCATTTGATTTTCCTGACGTTTAACAGCTGCGTGATCGCGATACTGAATAGCCAGGGAACATCGACATAATTTGGCTCGAATCCTCCCGGAATTGTGGCTGCAACCTTACGCATTTGTAAGGCGATGGGGACGTCGAACAGCCGTCCGCGGCCCTCGCCTCGTGGAGGCACCGGCCACGTCCCTCGTCCGGATTATAGTTTTAGCCTCACAGTGTCTGAGCTTGTGGG
>NZ_RZPB01000104.1:0-12272 GCF_003998535.1 Mesorhizobium sp. M7A.F.Ca.AU.002.02.1.1
CACGACGATCGACACCGGCCGCGGCTTGCCGGCCGGCGGCGCAATGGTGCGACGCCGTCTCAGACGCGACACGGCGAGCACGATGCTGGCGAGATTCGAGAGGATGAGGACGGTTGAAAGCGTGGCGGCTATGAGAGTGAGTTGCATCGAGATCCGGTCACTCCAGGAAAACCGGTCCGCAAGATGACCGGTTTCAACAGTTCAGCAGAGCGCCCGAGTCGCGCGTCACCAGTCCGCGCACACCATCATTGTCATATGTCACTTAAATGACATTCTTTGTCGGCACCTGCCCGCGAGGCCGGCCAGAGGAGGCTTCGATCGGTTGACCTAACCGCACGGAGCGCCGAAAGTTCCGCTGGAACCGTTTTTTGGAGCCGCTTATGTATAGCGCCGTCACGCGCAACATCGAAGTGCAGGTCAGGCCGTTCTATCTGGAGGACCGTTCGGATCCCTCGGAGAACCGCTATGTCTGGGGCTATCAGATAACGATCGACAATCAGTCGGACGATTTCGTGCAGCTTCTGTCGCGCTATTGGCACATCACCGACGGCACCGGCCGGGTCGAGGAAGTGCGCGGCCCCGGCGTGGTCGGCGACCAGCCCGAACTCAATCCCGGCGACAGCTACCAGTACACGTCCGGTTGCCCGCTCTCGACACCGTCCGGCATCATGGTCGGGCATTACACGATGCGCAACAAGCGGGGCGAGACGTTCGACATCGCCATTCCGGCGTTTTCGCTGGACTTGCCGGGGACGCGGCGGACGGTGAATTGATTTCGCCTCACCGGCCGCGGAGCGACCGGTGAGGCGTGGTTTCTACTCTACTGGGCCGCAAATTCCGCCGGGTCGAAATCATATTGCTTCGAACAGAATTCGCAGGCGACGTGGATGCCGCCGTCTTCGGTGCTGTCCTTGATCTCCTGGGCGGAAAAACCCTCGAGGATGCCGCGGATCTTGTCCCTGGAGCACGAGCACTGGTCGGCGACCGGAACGCCGCCGAAGACGCGCACGCCATGCTCGTGGAACAGCCTGTAGAGCAGCCGCTCGGCGCCGATCGTCGGGTCGATCAGTTCGGTCGGCTCGATGGTGCCGAGCAGAGCCAGCAACTCCTGCCAGGAATTGTCGACCGGATCGTGGATCTCCTCACGCGGATCGCCATCGCCGCCCGGCAGGTCCGGGACGCGCATGCGCTCGGGCGACTGCGGCAGGAACTGCGCCAGGATACCGCCGGCGCGCCATTGCTCGCGGGCGCCGCCGGGACCGGGCGTCAAAAGCTTGGCCACCGACAGCCTGATATCCGTCGGGATCTGCTCCGACTGACGGAAATAGGTGCGTGCCGCGTCTTCCAGGGTCTCGCCATCGAGCTGGACGATACCCTGATAGCGCTGCGTATGGGCGCCCTGGTCGATGGTCAGCGCCAGCACGCCACTGCCGAGCAGCGTCTGTTGGGAGGTTTCGCCCGCCGCGACCAGCGCTTCCAGCCGGTCGGCATCGAAACGCGCATAGGCGCGCAGCGCCGAGGGCGTGGAAAAATCCGCAACCAGCATGTCGACGGGTCCGTCGGTGCGGGTCTGCAGGATGAACTTGCCCTCGAACTTCAGCGAAGTGCCGAGCAGCACGGTCAGCACACAGGCCTCCGCCAGCAGGCGGGCGACCGGCTCGGGATAATCGTGGCGGCTGAGGATGGCGTCCAGCATCGGCCCGAGTTGGACCGTGCGGCCGCGCACGTCGAGAGGGCCGACCTCGAACGGCACGACGTGATCGTCGCCGGCATAGCCGAATTCGCCGAGTTTGGGGTGATGTTCAGTCACTTGATAGGTTTCCAACATGACAAAGCTCCAGGGCGCGGCCATGCCGCCCTCCGGGGCGCATGCGTCGAAACGCGCTTGATTTGCGTGATGCGGCGCAAATAGGCATCACACGCCCGCAGATCAAGCTCCCAGGGATCAAGCGCCCAGACACTTCAAGCGCCTAGACACCAGGCAAGCACGGCCTTCTGGGCATGGAGCCGGTTCTCGGCCTCGTCGAAGACCACCGAATGCGGTCCGTCGATAACCTCGTCTGTCACTTCCTCGCCGCGATGCGCCGGCAGGCAGTGCATGAACAGCGCGTCCGGCTTGGCTCTCGCCATCAGCTTGGCATTGACCTGGTAGGGCGAGAACACATTGTGGCCGCGGGCGCGATGCTCCTGGCCCATCGACACCCAGCAATCGGTGACGATGCAGTCGGCCTGATCGACGGCTTCCTCGGGCGAGCGGGTGAAGTGCAGCTTGCCGCCATGCGCCTGCGACCAATCGATATGCTTCTGCGCCGGCTCGCTGCCTTCGGGAACGGCGACGTTGAGGTTGAAGCGGAACCGGGCCGAGGCCTCGAGCAGGGAATGCAGCACATTGTTGCCGTCGCCGGTCCAGGCGATGGTCTTGCCGGCTACCGGACCGCGATGTTCCTCGAAGGTCATGATATCGGCCATCAGCTGGCAGGGATGGGTATCGTCGGTCAGTCCGTTGATCACCGGCACGGTGGCGTTCTCTGTCAATTCCAGCAGCCGCTCATGCGAGGTGGTGCGGATCATGATCGCATCGACATAGCGCGACAGCACCTTGGCGGTGTCGGCGATGGTCTCGGAACGGCCGAGCTGCATCTCGGTGCCGGTCAGCATGATGGTCTCGCCGCCGAGCTGCCGCATGCCGACGTCGAAGGAGACGCGCGTGCGCGTCGACGGCTTGTCGAAGATCATCGCCAGCACCTTGCCTTCGAGCGGTTTGGTGCGCTCGCCGGCCTTGAGCCGCGCCTTTCGCACCACCGCGTCGTCCAGCATCAAGCGCAGGTCGCCTTCGGAAACGGTGGAAAGATCGGTGAAATGGCGAACTGACATCAGCAATGATTCCGGGATTACTTCGCCGCGGCGGAAGCGATCGCCTCCGCCAGGCCCTTGGCGCCGGCGCGGATGCGGTTGAGCGCGTCATGGATCTCGGCGTCGGTGACGGTGAGCGGCGGCAACAGGCGAATGACGTTGTCGCCGGCCGGAACCGTCAACAGGTGCTGGTCGCGCAAGGCCATGTTCACCTTGGTGTTGGGCATGGCGCATTTGAGGCCGAGCATCAGCCCGGCACCCCTGATGTCCTCGATGATTTCGGGAAACTCGTCGGCGACCGACGCCAGACCCTGCTTCATCAGCAGCGCCTTGCGCTGGACATCTTCGAGGAAGCCGTCTTCCAGCACGACATCGAGCACGGCGTTGCCGACCGCCATGGCAAGCGGGTTGCCGCCGAACGTGGTGCCATGCACGCCGGCGGTCATGCCGACCGCCGCTTCATCCGTGGCAAGGCAGGCGCCCATCGGGAAGCCGCCGCCGATACCCTTGGCAATCGCCATGATGTCGGGCGTTACACCCGACCATTCATGTGCGAACAGCTTGCCGGTGCGGCCGATGCCGCACTGGACCTCGTCGTAGATCAACAGCAGGCCGTGCTGCTCGCACAATTGCCTGAGCCGCTTCAGCGACTGCGTCGGCACCGGGCGGATACCGCCCTCGCCCTGCACCGGCTCGATCAGGATCGCGGCCGTCTCCGGCGTGATCGCCTTTTCGGCGGCGTCAATGTCGTCGAAGCCGACCTGGTCGAAACCTTCGACCTTGGGGCCGAAGCCCTCGAGATACTTGTACTGGCCGCCAGCCGCGATGGTCGCCAGCGTGCGGCCATGGAAGGCGCCTTCGAAGGTGATGATGCGAAAGCGCTCGGGATGGCCTTTGACGAAATGGTAGCGCCGCGCCGTCTTGATCGCGCATTCCAGCGCCTCGGCGCCGGAATTGGTGAAGAACACCTTGTCGGCGAAGGTGGCGTCGGCCAGCCGTTCGCCAAGCCGGCTCTGCCCGGGGATCTCGTAGAGGTTGGAGACATGCCACAGCTTGGCTGCCTGCTCGGTGAGTGCGGCGACCAGGTGCGGATGGCTGTGGCCCAGCGAATTGACGGCGATGCCGCCGGCGAAATCGAGATATCGCTCGCCCTTGTCGGTAATCAGCCATGTGCCTTCCCCGTGGTCGAAGGCCAGGGGTGCGCGAGCAAAGGTCTCGTAAAGCGCCGAACCGCTCATTATATGCGTCTCCGGTACCGGAAAATCAAAAAAGCCGCCAAAGCGGCGGCCTGTGCGGCTTATCCTGTTTTTCGGCCATGAAGTCAACGAAAACGTCGCGTAGTGGCGCGCGGCAAGCCCCCCGACGGGACGCCGGCTCATAAGCGACCGGGCAAGTTGGGGAAAACCGAAAAAACCGATTCGTGTTGCACTTGGGACTCTTGTCACCGAGTCAGCGCATAGAGTAGTTGTAGTCGAGAAATAACTAGATTTCGTGCGGCGGACCTAATCACCAGATATATGTGGTGTCTGCCCTGGCAAATGTTGCCGGGTCGGGAGAAGGATTCCGATTGCCGCACGCTTAGAGGAGCGCGGTCTCATGAACTGGACTGACGAGCGGGTAGAACTCTTGAGAAAACTGTGGTCGGAGGGTCTGAGCGCAAGCCAGATTGCTGCGCAGCTTGGAGGGGTCAGCCGCAATGCGGTCATCGGGAAGGTGCATCGGCTGAAACTGTCGGGCCGCGGTCGCTCGACCGCCACGCCAACACGCCAGAAGAAGGCAGCGCAAGGATCGACTGTCCAGAAATCGGTATCACGCGCCGCAACCACGGCACGCCATGTCACGACATCGGTCGGCGCGACCGCTTTGCAGACGCAGTTCGACGCCGAACCCGTGGCACGCCATTACATCCGCCCGGTCGAAAATGTCGTGCTGCCGATCTCGCGGCATCTGCAGCTGGTCGAGCTGACCGAGCGGACCTGCAAATGGCCGAACGGCGATCCGCTTTCAGAGGACTTCCATTTCTGCGGCAACGATGCCGCCGAAACCGGTCCCTACTGCAAGTACCACGCCCGCGTGGCATTCCAGCCGGCATCGGAGCGGCGGCGGAGCAGGTAGATAAGGGAATAGGGGAGTAAGGCAGTAGGGCAGTATGTGCGCGGAAAGTCGCGCTCACGAAATGCCACCCTACTGCCCTACTGCCCTACTGCCCTACTGCCCTACTGCCCTACTGCCCTACTGCCCTACTGCCCTACTGCCCTACTGCCCTACTTCACAACCAGCCATTCTTCCTGAACCGCCAATACAGAAACGCGCAGATCAGCGCGATCGTGGCCAGAACCACCGGATAGCCGTATTCCATCTTCAGTTCCGGCATGTCGCTGAAGTTCATGCCGTAAATGCCGGCGAGCGCCGTCGGCACCGCCAGGATTGCGGCCCAGGAAGCGAGCTTCTTGGTGTTGGCCGTTTCCTGACTCTGGCCGACCAGCAAGCTCGCCTCGAAAGCGAATGCCAGCACCTCGCGCAGGCTGTCGATCTTCTCCTGAACGGTGCGGATGTGATCGGTGACGTCGCGGAACAGCGGATGCATGGCGGTGTGGATCTGCGGCAGCTCGGCGCTGGTCAGCCTTCGGCAGACTTCGACCAGCGGAAGCGCGGCATTGCGCAGGCGCAGGAGATCGCGGCGCAGCATATAGAGCCGCTCTATGTCGGGAGCGGTCATCGGCTTCAGCAGAACCTTGTCCTCGATCGCCTCGACCTCGTCCTCGATCTGCTCGAGCACCGGCATGTAATTGTCGACGATGAAATCGAGGATGGCATAGAGGACGAAATCCTCGCCCTTGGCCAGCGAGTGCGGGCAGCTTTCCCAGTGCTGACGAACGGCGGCATAGGACGTCGAGGGACCGTGCCTGACGCTGACTATGTAGCCTGAGCCGACGAACAAATGGGTCTCGCCGAAGGTGACCCGGCCCTCGATCAGCTGCGCGGTGCGGGCGACGATGAACAAGGCGTCGCCATATTGCTCGATCTTCGGCCGCTGGTGCGGGTGCTCGGCATCCTCGATCGCCAGCTCATGCAGGTGAAACTGCGCCTGGACGCGCAGCAACAGGTTACGGTCGGGCTCCAACAGGCCGATCCAGACGACGTGACCGGATTTTTTTGCCCATTCGCCGGCTTCCTCGATGGGAATGTCGGCGATGCGGCGGCCCGCGGTGTAAACGCCGCAAGCGATAATGCCGGATATCGGCGCAGGCGCCGGGGTCAGGTTCCGAACATTTTCCATCACGACCTCCCGGAGCAAATCCACGGACGAGGATAGAGGCAAAGCCCGGAAAGCTTATCGTAAATCGGGTGACGGTTCGAGAGGCGGCGTTCACTTCACCGGCTGCGTCTCGGAAAGGCTGATTTTGTCGGTCTTGTCGCCCTTGGGCCGCTCAGCCGGCAACTGATCGCCGGTGACGATGTAGTAGATGGTCTCGGCTATGTTGGTGGCGTGATCACCGATACGCTCGATGTTCTTGGCGCAAAACAGCAGATGCGTGCAGGGCGTGATGTTGCGCGGATCTTCCATCATGTAGGTCAGCAATTCGCGAAACAGCGATGTGTACATGGCGTCGATCTGGTCGTCACGATCGCGCACGAAGCCGATCTTCTCCACCGAACGGGACGCGTAGACGTCGAGCACTTCCTTGAGCTGGGTCAATGCCAGGTTGGACAGAGCCTCGAGGCCGCGGAACAGGCTGGTCGGCTGGCGTCCGTCGGTGACGGCGACAACCCGCTTGGCAACGTTCTTGGCGAGATCGCCAACCCGTTCGAGGTCGGCGGAGATGCGGATGGTCCCGACTATCTCGCGCAAATCCGCCGCCATCGGCTGACGCTTGGCAATGATGATGATCGCCTTGTCGTCGATTTCGCGCTGGCCCTCGTCCAGTACGGTATCGTCGCGGATGACCTTCTGGGCAAGGCCCGGGTCGGCATTGACGAGAGCGGTGACCGCCTGTTCGACCATGCGCTCGGCATGGCCACCCATCGCGGCGATGCGCTTCGACAGATATTTCAACTCCTCGTCATAAGCGCTGACGATGTGCACGGACTGCATGGCAAATGCCTTCCCACGGGGTGTTTTGATTTTGAGTCGTTTCCTCGAATCCCCGCTGATACGCTAGCCGGATGACAGAAAAAAGAAACAGTGCCCTTGAATTAGGGCGATATCAGTGCGCCGGCAAATGAACCGAGAATGCCGCGCCGTTGCCGACTTCGGACTTGATCGAAAGCCGGGCGTTGTGGCGCGTCAGGATATGCTTGACGATCGACAGGCCGAGGCCGGTGCCTTTCTGGGTCCGGCTGGTCTCGACATCGACGCGGTAGAAGCGCTCGGTAATGCGCGGAATGTGCTCCTCGGGAATGCCAGGGCCAAAGTCCCTGATCGTCACGTCGATGCCCGGCTCTGGTCCGGCATCGCTATGCGCTATGGATACAACCACGCGCCCACCCGACTGCCCGTATTTGCAGGCGTTTTCCAGGAGGTTCTCGAAAACCTGGAAAAGCTCATCGCGATCGCCAGGCACATGAAGCGGTCCGTCGGCGTAGCGCCGCTCGATGGCAACGGCGTTTTCGCTGGCCAGCGGTCCGAGCGAGTCGATGACGCTGTCGACGGTCTGGCGCAGGTCCACCTCGGTTCCCGGCTTCAGATAGGGTTTCATCTCGAGCCGCGACAGCGACAACAAATCGTCGATCAGACGCGCCATGCGGCCGGTCTGGCTCTGCATGATCTGCAGAAACTGGTCGCGCGCCGCCGCGTCGTTGCGGGCTGGCCCGCGCAGCGTTTCGATAAAGCCGGCGATGGAGGCAAGTGGGGTGCGCAGTTCGTGGCTGGCATTGGCGATGAAGTCGGCGCGCATGCGGTCGATCCTGCGCGTTTCGCTCTGGTCCTTGAACACCAGCACATAGAGATCGGTGGCGTGACCGACCGAGGACACGCTCACCCGGTAAGCCCGTTCGACCGGCAGCTTCTCCGTATAGTCGACGATATCGGAGGCGACATCGCCCGATAGCACGCCATCCAGCAGAGCCTGCATTTCCGGCGCCCGGAATTTCAGCGACAGCGACATGCCTGGCGCGATGCCGCCGAAAGCGGCGAAGGCGGCGGCGTTGGCATGGACGATGGTGGCAGCCCGGTCGAAGATGATCAGCGGATCGGCGACGGCGGCGGCCAGATATTCACCCGAGAGCCTCTGCAGGCCGGTGGCCTCGATGGCGGCTCCGCTGCCAGTGGATTGGCGCGCGCCGGCGGCCGGCAGTATTGCCGCTGCAAATAGCAACAGCAGCGCCGCGAGGACGACATAGGCTGAAATCCCGGCCAAGGCATAAACGGCGACGACCGCGACGACGCCGGCCGCAAGCAGCCAGCGGCTGTTCCACAGCCGTGCGGCCATGGTTTGCGCGATGCCTCTCTGCTCTGTGTCCAGGTCAGCCATCTGCCCGCGGGCCCGCACCCCATGCCTTCGCACCCGGTCCACGGTGGCGGAAAAACTTCCACTAGACCGTTCCGGAGGCTCCCCATAGCATGAGTCCGGAAGCTGGAAAGGGTTCGTCTCGATGAAAAAAGCCAAGGAAAGTCCCGCCGCGCCAACTTCGGGGCCGCTGAAGATCAGGATCGGCGGCAAGGAACGGGAGTTCGACATCGAAAACCCCGTGCTTCCCGACTGGGTCGAGGACAACAAGCTGACTGCCGGCGGCTATCCCTACGACAAGAAGATGAAAAGTGATGAGTATGACGAGACGCTCGAGAAGCTGCAGATCGAGCTGGTCAAGGCGCAGGCCTGGCTGCAGTCGACCGGCAAACGGGTGATGGCGCTGTTCGAGGGCCGCGACGCTGCCGGCAAGGGCGGCACGATCTTCGTGGTGCGCCAGTACCTCAATCCGCGCACGGCACGCAACGTGGCGCTGACCAAGCCGACCCCGACCGAACTGGGGCAATGGTACTACCAGCGCTATGTCGACCACTTCCCGACTTCAGGCGAATTCGTCACCTTCGACCGCTCCTGGTACAATCGCGCCGGCGTCGAGCCGGTGATGGGTTTCTGCACGCCGCAGCAGCACGAGCAGTTTCTCGACGAGACGCCGCATTTCGAGCGGATGATCTCCAACGAGGGGATTCACTTCTTCAAATTCTGGCTGAACATCGGCCGGGAAACGCAGCTCGAGCGCTTCCACGACCGCCGCTACAGCCCGCTGAAGAGCTGGAAGTTTTCGCCCATCGACGTTGCGGGCATCACCAAGTGGGACGACTACACCAAGGTGCGCGACACAATGTTCGAGCGCACCCACAAGGAATTCGCGCCGTGGATCATCGTACGGGCCAATGACAAGCGGCGCGCGCGGCTTGCGGTCATGCGGCGCATCCTGTCGTCTCTGCCCTATGAGGGGCGCGATCTCGAAATCATCGGCAAGGAAGACAAGAAGATCATCGGCGAAGGGCCGTCATTCCTGGGAAAACAGGATTGACGCTTTTTTGCGTCGCGCGGCAGGAACCGCGCGACGCAATCATGATGCTTAAGCCGCCAGCCTGGCGATACGCTGCAATCGCCGCAGCGTCGTATCATCCTGCAGCGCCTGCTGGAAAAGCGAGATCTCCTGATCGATGCGATCGCAGAGGGCCTCGGTGTTCCCCTTCAGCAGGCCGCGCGTCTGCAGCAGGGCGGCGACCGGCTTCTTGACGAGCTGTCTTGCCCGACCAAGGGCCGCCTCCTCGACGGTGCCTCCCGGCACGATCTCCGCGACCAGGCCGAGCGCCCTGGCATCTTCGGCGCGAAGCGTGTCGCCGAGGCAGAAGAAGCGGAAGGCACCGGCGTAGCCGAGCTTCTGCGGCGCCAGGATGCTGGTCGCCGCATCCGGCACCAGGCCGAAATCGACGAACGGCACCCTGAACGTGCTCTCATCGGACGCGATCACCATGTCGCAATGGAACAGGATGGTGCAGCCGACACCGACGGCATCGCCATCGACGCAGGCAAGGATGGGCTTTGGAAACGTCGCCAGCGTGCGGAACAGGTCGGTGACGGCGGCGATCAGTTTCTGGTGCTTGGTGGCGTCGAGGAATTCGGAGAAGTCGCCGCCCAGACAGAAACAGCCTGCCAGGCCGCGCAAGACGACGACGCGAACCTCCTCATTGTCGGCTGCTTCATGGAAGGTCCTTGCCAGGCTTTCATAGGCCCTCCTGTCCAGCACCGGCCGGCCGTCACTCGACGACACGGTGACCACCAGCGTGTGGTTGCGAAGTTCAGGTTGCGGATGTGTGCTCATGACTGTCTCCGATCTCATGACGCACGCCTTTGCCCGAGCATGTCGGGATATCCCCTGGCCAGCACGGGAGCAAAATGATTGCGGCGCGACCGCACCACATCGAGTGTGTGCTCGTTGAAGGTCAGCAAGGTGGCGACCACCTGCTGGTTGCCATAGGTGCGCTGATAGCCAAGCGGGGTCGCCAGGAAATGCAGTTGCAAGGCGCGCAGCACCCACATCGGCTCGAACTCGATGATCACCTTGTCGACGCCGCGCTTCAGCCCCCACTCGACGAAACCGGCAATCAGTTCGGTGCCGACGGTCGAAACGCCGCGACGGCCATCGCGAAAACCGGGAGCCACCGCATAGCGGGTCAATTCCCAGATGTTTGGACCCGACGGCGGCGTTCCTTCGGAAAGATCGGTCAAGACCTCGGTCAGCAGATGTGGCCGCGTCGTCGGCAACATCCTCTGATAACCCGCCACTTCACCGCCCCTGATGACGATCTGATGGACCGCCTCGTCGTGATCGAACTGGTCGAGTTCGAGCCCGTCGGGGCGTCTGAGGTCATCCCACCCCATCTCCTCGACGAATATCTTGTAGCGCAAACGATGGACGGCCTCCCAAAGGTCGGGACGTTCCATCAATTCCTGGGTTGTAAGGGAAAAAAGCATTCCGCCGTCTCCTGCGTTCAGAGGAAGATACGGCCGTGCTTTGATGAGAAAATTGCGTGATCGCGTAGGCAAGGATTTCAGGTCGGCACGGCCGACCTAACTAATGTAGCCGCGCCGTATCGCTTCCGCGACGGCCTGCACCCTGTTGACGGCACCTAGTTTGCTTTTGGCGTTAAGAAGATGTTTCTCCGAGGTGTGTTCGGAAATGCCGAGGATTTGCGAAATCTCCCATTCGGACTTGCCGACGGCGGCCCATTGCAGGCATTCGCGCTCGCGCGGCGTCAGCACGATATGATCGATGGTCCTGTTCGCCATGGTGTGGAGTTGCATGGCGCGGCCAACCGCGTAGGTCGAGACCAGCGACACCTGGCCGAATTCGGCGGCGGACAATTCCACGGCCTCGCCGCCCAGCGACACCATGACGATCTGGCCGTCGAGCGTGATCAGCGGAAAGGCCAACCCATCGCGCAGTTTGAAGGCGCCGGCATCGCCCATCACCTCGCCGCTGCTCTTGTCTATGCGGATGCCTTGGGACGCTTCGTGCCACTGGAAGGGCGCCTGCAACTGTTTCATATGGCTGACGACCGGGTCATGATCGACATAGTTGCGCGCGACATAGCGCTCCAGCCACTCGCCAGGCCAATCGCAGAGAAGCACATGCTGCTTTTGCTGGCCGGCCGGCGTGCCTGGCTGCGGGACGGTTCCCGCCATCAGTGCGGTGAGACCGAAATCCGATGTTATGCCCAGCAGCCTTTCGCAGACCGCCGCCGCCGTTGCGGCGTGCTGCAGTTGGTCTATGTATTCCAGCGTGCGATCGAACTGACCCATCGCAACATCAACCCCATGTTGCCTTGTGCATTGCGGCCAATGATGCGTGCCTGATTTACACTTCGCCACCGACCACGGATTGCAAATCGCATACTTATTTTGTGGCTCCCTCTCATCGAGGCGACCGAAGCTGATTTGCAAACCGGCTAAATCATATCCTGAAATCGGCGTGTTGAAATCAAAAACCATTGTGCCTGTACCATTTTCGTACCAAAACCGGTGCGAGCACGACTGTGGCGGAGTTTTATCTTGGCGTTCCGGTGGAGGTCCTTCGCCTTTGCGATGCTGATCGGGTTGCTGTCGTTCGCCGACGGTGCGCGCGCCGCGGCGCCTCAGGTTCCGGTGCTGTGGGATGCCAAGGAGCGGCTGCCCAAGCCAGACCTTTCGAAGCTGCCCCGGCTGAGATTCCTCACCACCACGGACTTCCCGCCTTTCAACTTCCTCGACGGTGCGGGAAAGCTGTCCGGCTTCCACATCGATCTGGCACGCGCCATCTGCGCCGAGCTTGGCATTGTCGAAAAATGCCAGATCCAGGCCCTGCCCTGGGCCGAGCTGGAAGGCGCACTGCGGAAAGGCGAAGGCGAGGCGATCATCGCCGGCATCGCCGCCACACCGGAATCGCGCGCGACCTACGCC